>DASQZK010000638.1:0-2728 GCA_035638735.1 Bacteroidales bacterium | reverse complement strand
TCCTCCAAAAAACTGGCGGACAAGTATCCGGCCTTACCGTTTGAACGGTTACGCCAATTATCCCTTATCCAGAGTCAGAAGTTCAGGGAGAGGCCCAGGATTGTCCCCCCAGAGGTCTTTTCGCCCCTATGTTCGTGAACGGGCTCTCTCGCCGAAGATGGAAAATGGGATTCTTGGGGACGCAGGTAAAAAAGAAACTTTCTGAAAATTAAAATTTGTTTTATGGGAACGTATACCACGGAAAGCACGAAGAGAGGCTCCCGGAGCGTTACATCACATTATTTTCAGAGGTATCGAACGCCGCAAGATTTTTCGGGATAACAAAGACAGGGATAATTTCCTTGATCGTCTTGGAAATGTTTTATCCGATAGCGGAACGCCTTGCTACGCCTGGGCGCTAATCCCCAATCGGTGAATAGAAATTTACTTTTTTACCTACGACTCCTATAGCCGCTGCAATGTTGTGATTTGCGAAAGGCAGAATAAAACTGTTATTTCAATTATCAAACCAAAAGTGGCTATGAAAATGATTGGCAATGTTGAATTAAAGCAAATTGCCTCTACAATCGAAAAGAAGTTAAAGAAAGTTTTTGATTCAATAATTTAAGGAGATAAAGGAGATGTTGCTAAAAAGAATATTCTCTATATTAATAATACTTCCAACACTAACATTTTTTGCTTGTGCACAAGATCCTATCAGCCCTATGGGCAACTGGGGTCATATGATGGGATACGCTTATGGTGGAGGGTTTATATGGTTAATAGTTCTGGTTTTAATCGGTGCTGTTATTTATTTCCTGTTTCAGGTTTCAAAATCAAAAAGCTCCGATGGTTCGATCATTGAAACACCTTTGGATATCTTGAAGAAGCGTTATGCAAAAGGTGAAATCGATAAAGAGGAATTTGATCGGAAGAAAAAGGACTTGGAATCATAAAGGACTATTAAACTTGAAACAGCAGTTATTCCTCACTTCGTGACAGGAAACAGGCGTTATCAGGGATGAACCTCAAGAGAGGATAAAATTGAACGAAGAATAAGCCATTAATTTTAACGGCGAAGCCGCTATGACCCGAATTATTCCAAACAATCAGATTACCCTGTTGCAAAACGGCGAAGCTTATTTTCCAGCGGTCGAAGCGGCGTTGGACCAGGCGGTGTATGAAATTTATCTGGAAAGCTATATTTTCGAAAATGACAATACCGGACGACGCATTGCGGAAGCGCTCAGGCGGGCGGCTTTGCGCGGCGTAAAAACTCGCTTGCTGATTGATGGATTCGGCTCGAATAGTTTGCAGAAAACCATGATCGTTTACCTCAAAGCTGCCGGCGTAAGGGTTCTGAAGTTCCGACCCAAGATATCGCCCTGGACGCTTCGGCGCCAAAGGTTGCGTCGCTTACACCGAAAAATTGTAGTTGTGGACCAGAAGATTGCATTTGTCGGAGGCATTAATATTATCGATGATTTGGATATGCCGGAGCAAACATCGCCTCGTTATGACTACGCTGTAAGTGTGGAAGGGCCGCTGGTGAGAGAAATTCATGCTTCGACCCGCCGGGTGTGGTCGCGAGTGGCCTGGACCCGCTTACGTCGTGGCTGGGGCCGGGACAAAGAAAGACAAGCTCCTCCAACCGAACCCAGGGGCCGTATGCGCTCAGCTTTTCTGGTACGGGATAACATCCGCCATCGCCGTGATATTGAAGATGCCTATCTTCACGCGATTGAACAGGCGCAATTCGAAATCATTCTTGCAAATGCCTACTTTTTACCCGGATTGAATTTTCGTCATGCGCTTCTGGATGCAGCGAGGCGCGGTGTCCGGGTGGTTTTGCTGCTGCAAGGAAGAGTGGAATATCGATTGCTGCATTATGCCTCGCATACCCTGTATGGCAGTTTTCTCGATGCAGGGATTGAGATCTACGAATACCACAAGAGCTTAATGCACGCCAAAGTGGCTGTGATTGATGAACATTGGGCTACGGTGGGATCCTCAAATCTTGACCCTTTCAGTCTGCTGCTCGCTCTCGAGGCAAATGTCGTTGTTGACGATGAAAACTTTGCCAAAACATTAAAGCATAGCCTTGAGCAGGCTATCAAAATGGGGGCACGGCGGATATTTGAGAACAACTGGAGAACCCAGCCCATCCGGCTGCGCCTGGCGAGCTGGCTATGTTACGGTTTGGTGCGATTCATGATAGGAATGGCGGGGTATGCCCCGGGGAAAGAGTCTGCCTTGCAGTTGCATAAAAAACATGGCGAGGTATAGAAAAAAGTATAATAACAAAGCATTATTCACCTTATTGATCCATCTGGCTGCGCAACTTGACTCGAAATGACATGCTTCGGGCTTGCCACAGAAGGAAGTTTCGTGTGGGCATAACAGAACCGGTAACAAGTTGCCAATCAGAAGCAATCGAGGGTGCAACCGAAGTTGAAGGAGGCTTTCAAATGAAAAGTGTTATGTTCGTAAGGGGGTTATTGGCAATAATGCTGCTGCTGACCCTGGGGGCCATGCCGGGCTGCGGTGAGAAGGAACAAACCCAGAGCAAGTCCGCAACCGTGTCCAAGGAAGATGTCAAGAAGGAGGTTAAGGAAGCTTATGACGCAACCAAGGCCTTTACCCAGGAGCAGATGCAGGACTTTCTGGAACAGACGGAAACCAGACTTGCTGAATACAAAAAGGAAATTGATCAATTGCAGGAAAGGTCGGAAAAGCTGAAAGAGGATGC
>DASQZK010000637.1:0-2184 GCA_035638735.1 Bacteroidales bacterium | reverse complement strand
ATATTGCGAATGGAAAGAAAAAGGCTCTTCTATGCTCTTGAACTTGAGAAAGCACGTACAGATAAGCAGGCGGCTCTTTCCTTCACCGATTATCTGATGGGCAATTAATAAGTATGATTAACAAAGAAAAAGATAACAATCATGAAAAACATTGATAAAAATATCTGGAATAAATACAGGTGGCATGTTTTACTGCTTGGTGCCGGAATCTTTCTCGGATGGCTGTTGTTTCACTCCTCTGAAAATAATCAACCCGAAGGAATTGAAGTTCAGGCTGTTCATGAGGGCCATGATCATGAAGATTTTGCAGGGACCATTTGGACCTGTTCGATGCATCCTCAAATCAGGCAGGATCGGCCAGGGAAATGCCCGATTTGTGCGATGGACCTGGTACAGGTTTCCCCCATCCAATCAGAAGATGAGCATATAGATCCAGATGAGATACAACTGACGGAATCGGCCGCAAAACTGGCAGATATTCAAACTCTTATTGTGAAAAAGGGTCCGCCAGTCAAAGAAATATTCCTGCAAGGCAAAGTTCAGGCAGATGAGAGAAGAATAGCAAAACTGACAGCCCGGTTCGGAGGCAGGATTGAAAAATTATTTGTCAGTTTCACCGGTGAAAATGTTGCAAAAGGCCAAAAACTGGTAACCATATATTCTCCGGAGCTTGTGACCGCTCAGAAAGAATTACTTGAGGCTCTATCTTATAAAGAGGTAAAACCCTCACTATATAAAGCAGCGAGAGGGAAGTTGAAACTTTGGGATCTGACAGAAGAACAGATCGATGCAATTGAAGAAAGTGGAGAGGCTCAATTATATTACGATATTCTATCTCCAATTTCAGGGACGGTTACTCAACGTAATGTTTCATTGGGTGATTATGTAAAAGTGGGAACGGCTTTATTCGAGGTCACAGATCTTTCTCACGTTTGGATGATGTTTGATGCCTATGAGAGCGATCTGCCCTGGATTAATCAAGGGGACGAAGTCTCCTATTCCGTTCAATCCCTGCCCGGGCGAAAGTTCCATGGGAAAGTCATTTATATTGATCCATTCATTGACCCATCGACCCGTGTAGCCAAAGTCAGGGTAGAGCAGAATAATACCGGCCTTTTGCTGAAACCGGAAATGTTTGCCAGCGGGATCGTTGAATCAAATTATGCCGCCGGTGCCAGTGAAATACTAATCCCGAAGTCATCCATTTTATGGACCGGAAAAAGGGCTGTCGTGTATGTGAAAGTCCCCGGCAGAAATCAACCTTCTTTCAGGTATCGGGAGATTGATCTTGGCCCTGAATCCGGTAATTTTTATGTAGTTGGAGACGGCCTTCATGAAGGTGAAGAGATTGCGGTAAACGGTGTATTTAAAATTGATGCTGCCGCTCAGCTTGAAGGCAAACCCAGTATGATGAATCCGGAGGGTGGGAGAGTTTCCAGGGGTCATGACCACGGATCCATGAATATGGATGCCATGAGTGGGAATGTTAATCAGACTGAAAAGGAATCAGAACCTGAAAAAGCCTCGGTAAATATCCCATTCAGGGAACAACTTCAAAAGGTGTTTGATTCATATATTGAAATGAAAAATGCCTTTGTTTCTTCCGATCCGGATGGTGTCAGCCAAAATGCGCTGATCGTTAAATCAAACCTCAAAAGCGTGGATATGGGGCTACTTGAGGGTAATGCGCATATGGAATGGATGAATCAGCTTGATAAGTTAAATGAAGAAATCAATTTGATAGCCATCAATACAGATATTCAAAAACAACGGGAAAGATTTGCCGAATTAAGTAATACCCTGTATGCAAGTCTTAAGACATTCGGTTTACATAGTGGAATGGTATATTACCAGTATTGTCCAATGGCTAAAGGTGATCAGGGAGCCTTTTGGCTAAGTAAGATCAAGGAGATTAGAAATCCATATTTCGGTGATGAAATGCTGAGCTGCGGAGAAACCCGGGAAACATTGGAATTTAAAGGGAATTAACAGTAGTTATTAATTAAAATCCGATAAGTTATGAAAACAAGAAACATAAGTCTTTTAGTGTTAATGGGATTAAGCTCATTTACATTATTTGCCAGCTCTGCCAGGCTGGAGAAATTCAAAGTTGCAGGCAATTGTGGTATGTGCAAAACACGCATTGAAAAAGCAGCAATATCTGTGAAGGGCGTTACAACTGCA
>DASQZK010000636.1:0-2758 GCA_035638735.1 Bacteroidales bacterium | reverse complement strand
AATTGATCACAGCCAGTATTAAAACCACCGTTGACACTCCTCCCATATAACTTGGCACCACGCGGGCAAATTCCTTAAGCACTCTTACAGCCCTTAGTTTTTTCTCCGAGGGGACGAGCTTCAGTATAAAAATAGCCAGTTTGGTCCGGTAGAACAGGAAAAGGAACATGAACACGGGCAGTATTCCCAGTCTGAAAAGAGTACCGGCAGTACTCGTAAATGTCCGGTTCATCATTGTATTCCCTACATCGAACAAGTGCCTGACGCGTATCCTGAAAAAATCGACCAGCCTCAAATCACTCATGCCAAAGCGCTGTTCAATGGCATTCTCCAGGCGGTCGATATTAGCCAGGGCTTTCAGCTTGTAAACCGGGAAATCGTCGATGAAGCTGCCAGCCTGTTTATAGATGAAGAACAGCCCTGCTCCCACTGCCAAAAGAAAAATTAAGATACTTAACAGGTTGGCCAATATTCTCGGAGCACCGTGTTTTTCAAAAAAGCACGCAGCCGGATATAACAAGTAGCCGAAAAGCACACCGAGAACAATTGGATACAGAAAATCTTTGGCTGCAATAACCGCATAAAAAAACAGGATTACCGCCAGCAAAGTGAAAGCGATCCTCATGGCAAGCGGGTACCTGTTCGTAATATTCCTCATCATGTGATGTCGTTAGCAAGCGGCAACAACACGTAAAATGTAGTGCCTTTATTTAACTCTGTCTCATACCATATCTTACCGCCGGCCGACTCCACGATGTTTTTAACAATAGCCAGCCCCATACCCATACCACTCGACTTGGTAGTGAAGTTTGGTTGAAAGAGCCTGTCGCGGATATCCTCCGGAATTCCTTTGCCATTATCGCTGACACTTATAATTGCATTGGCATCACGTCGTTCCAATTGCACATCTATCGTTCCAGTATTCCCCTCGGAGAAAGCCTGCATGGCATTTTTCACCAGGTTGATTAAAACCCGGTTCAGTTGCTCTTTGTCGGCATATATATAAACATGATCCAATTCCCCGGTGTTCAGGCTGATCTTAAATTTATCATACTCCTCGAACAAACTGACGGTATCTTTCAGCCTGGCAACAAGGTCAAGCCTGACATTTTTGGCTGCAGGCATCTTGGCAAAATTGGAAAATTCGGTGGCAATAGCCGACAGGTTATTGATCTGCTGAATCAGGGTACGGGTGATTTTATCGACCTGTTCCTCGGTTTTTTCATCATGGTCGTCCCATATACGTTGCAGATGCTGTACACCCAGCTTCATGGGCGTAAGGGGATTCTTGATCTCATGGGCAATTTGCTTGGCCATCTCACGCCACGCCGACTCACGCTCACTCTGTGCAAGAAGTTCGGCGCTGTCTTTAAGCTGGTCCACCATCTGGTTGTATTCTTCAACAAGGCTGCCTATCTCATCCCGCCCCTTGTAGTTTATCTTCTCATTGATCTCACTAAGGCTTATCCGTGCAATGTTCTCCTGTAAAAGCCTCAATGGATGCGTGATCCGGTTTGACATGAAAACGGCTATGGTAAAACTCAGCAACGACAATAGTACCACGATGTTGATAATTGCAACTACCAGGTTGGTGACCTCCCTGGTCAGCTCATCCTGCCTTGTAAAATATGGCAGATTCAGGTAGGCTAATATCTTGTTCTCGCTGTTGACAAATGGTACGTAGGCCGAGAGATACTTCAAGCCTCCTATCCGCTCACTATGGATAAACTCCGAACGCTTTAGCACCCCCATTTCCCTATAGGCCAGAGCATCCATCATATTGCCGGTTAGTCCCATATTGAATATCTCGGGCCTCGAAGTCGCCAGCAACTGGCCATCCTCATCAAACAGGTTGATGTCGGTGTAAAAAACATTCGAGAATTTTTGAAGCAATTCGTTCAGGTTAAAATATTCGTCTGTTGACCAGTTGTGCAGATCGGTCTCAAACTCAAGTTTATGGATCAGTTCAACGTAAACCGACTGGATCTTCTCTTCGAGCAATTCTGTCTGTCTGCTTTTATACTGCCGGATACTGAAATAGACCGTTCCGGCTCCGATGAGAATCAGTGAGATGAACAACAAAGAGGTCATCGCCACCTGGATCTTGTTCTTGAAATTCCAGCGGATACGCAACGACAACGGACTGATATTGGTCACAATGAGTAACAGGATTAGGATAATAAAAAAGAAACTGAAGATATACGAAAAGGATATCAGTATATCAACCCAGAAAACGGCGGGCTTGCTGACAATGATGGTATTGGTGGCATCAATATTATAGACCAGGTGATCGTATTTATCGAATCGAACCATTTCGAAACCTTCTTTTCCACCGGTATATATTTTACTGGTCATGGAATAAGCAAAGTCACCGCTGCTGGTGATAAGCCGGCCACGATTGTACTTAGCCCATGAATATTCATTGCCGCTGCTGACATACCTGTCTTCGAGCAATAATTCGGGGTAGCCAAGTCCCTCCGAGATAAGCCTTGAATCGAGTTCAATAAATAAAGTGACTTCCTTCTCTTCATTATTCTCATAACTGATGGCCGCAAAATAACTGATTCTCCCATTCAGATTATCGAGATAGAAAAAATCGGTGTTGGGAACCTGTATGCCGTCACGCAAGACATATTCGTAGAAGAAATTATAGCAATGATAGTAAGCGTCCTCGGGGGGCGCAACATACACACTGTCCTGTGGCCGGCAGGGTGTGATCTGCAAGTCGTACTTATCCCAGAATCCGCTGAAATATTTC
>DASQZK010000635.1:0-2252 GCA_035638735.1 Bacteroidales bacterium | reverse complement strand
GAACAATTTCCCTGACAAGATGCATGAAATTAACAGAAGGATAGCCCTCGATATTGAATTCCGTGGAGACGACCTGCTTGAGATCACGGACATCCTGGTAACGGATATGCCGTTCGTCCGGCCTCGGATGAACAGTGATGCCTTCGGCGCCGTATTCCTGGCACCTTACGGCAGCCTTAACAACATCAGGAATATTTCCGCCACGCGAGTTTCGAAGTGTTGCAATTTTGTTTATATTTACGCTTAATCTGGTCATAACATTACAATCGTAAAATATTTTGCAAAGTTACGGCTTTTCATCAAGAAAACAGGAGATATGTTGGCGAAAGATTTGATGTCGGATGTTGTTCCATCACTGAAAACTTCGGATACAGGTATCCAGGCCTTGTCGTGGATGGATATTTTCCGGATATCTCACCTTCCCATTGTCAATAACCATGAATTTCTTGGACTGATCTCCGACAAGGATATCTACAACCTGAACATGGTGGATGAGCCCATCGGAAATCATGGTCTTTCATTGTTCAGCCCTTATGTGTTCGAAGATCAGCATATTTACGAAGTCATTGAAGTCGCTTCACGGCTTAAGCTGAGTGTAGTGCCGGTTCTCGACAGGGAAAATAACTATCTCGGCCTTATTACCCTTAACGATCTTGTGCAGCATTTTGCCGACCTTTCTGCTTTAAAACATCCCGGTGGAATCCTGGTCATTGAAGTGAACATAAACGATTATTCACTTACCGAAATCTCCCAGATCGTGGAGGGTAACGACGCCAAAATTCTCAGCCTGTATATCTCATCGCCGGAAGATTCTACGAAGATGGATGTCACACTTAAGATCAACAGGACCGACCTTACTTCGATTATGAGTACTTTTGAACGGTACGAATACTCAATAAAAGCATCATACATGAAGGATGATGAAACTGAAAAACTGTACGAAGAACGTTTCGACATGTTCATGAGATACCTCAATACCTGACATCTGTTTTGCCCGGCTTTAACAGACTAGAGAACTGAAAAAAAAAAGAATGAGAATAGCACTTTTCGGGAAACCCTTCAGCGGAGATTTCAATCAGAATATCAGAACACTTTTTGAGAAGCTGAAGCACTATAATACAGAGATTATCCTGCACCACGAGTTCTCTGAATTTCTGACCGGGGAAGCGGGCATTGTTCTCGAAAACTGCAAGTATTTTGACGAAGATTCGGGCTTGCCCGACGGTGTTGATTTTCTGTTTTCACTGGGAGGCGATGGTACTTTTCTTGAGACTGTAAGCCACGTGCGTGATTCGGGAATACCCATACTCGGTATCAATACAGGGCGGCTTGGTTTCCTGGCCAATATTTCACGCGACGACATCGGCACTTCGATCGATGAACTCTTCAAGGGAAATTATGCCCTGGAAGACCGCAGCCTCATACGCCTGAACACCTCTTCCGGCCCGCTCGACGAACTGAATACGGCCCTGAATGAGATCACTATTATCAAAAAGAACACGGCCATGATCACCATCAATGCCGGACTCGATGGTGATTATCTCAATTCATACTGGGCCGACGGTCTTATCGTGTCCACCCCTACAGGATCTACCGCCTATTCCATGAGTGTGGGCGGCCCCATCGTCCTGCCCGAATCAAGAAACTTCATCATCTCCCCCATATCGCCCCATAACCTGACGGTCAGACCAATTGTGGTTCCCGACCACCAGACCATCAGCCTGGAGATCAAATCGCGCAGCGATGAATTCCAGGTGGCCCTCGACTCAAGGTCGTATACGGTCAATACCAATACCCGGCTTTTTATCGATAAAGCACCCTACTGCATTAAAATGGTAAAATTCCCGTCAAACAGTTTTTACAATACCCTGAGGAATAAACTGATGTGGGGTGTAGACCGCAGGAATTGATTCTTTTAACGGATTCAGGACCTTCGAATCCGTTTCTAAAATTCGTCAAAAATCATTAAAATTTCAGAAGATTTTATCTTTAAAAAGTTATTATTGTATTCCTTCAAAAAAGAAGGTTAAACCATTTACTAACTAAATTACTTTAGGATGAATAACAGATTTACTTTGTTAACCATCTTCCTTTTAACCTTTTTCATGGCGGGCCTTCGAGCCCAGAACGGAGAGGTCATTTGGGAGAAATTCAAACCATTTTCCGGGACTTTCGCAGACCTTTCGGTGGCGGAAAATCCTGTTGAAACTCAAGTTCTAACCTCTATCGATGCTCCGCAGGATATTGACGAT
>DASQZK010000634.1:0-5631 GCA_035638735.1 Bacteroidales bacterium | reverse complement strand
GGCGTCATACTTAACCGGGAAAAATATAAGCTGAGCCATACAAACCTCAACTTATACATGGACCTCGCCGATATTAACCGGAATCTTCATCAGAACCAGCTCACCGACAGCCTGAGTGCCAGTGAATGGGACGTAAAATATAGCAATCAGCAAGACCAGGTTCATATCGACAGCCTGAATATGGTGAATGCCTTAAACAACCTTAAACTGGCCATGAATTTTCCACCCGGCACTACCCTGCAGATTTCCGACACACTGGTTACCGCAATGGATAAAAAGGTAATCAGTACCCGTTACCACACGGAAGATCTCCCCGCCTACAGATCCGTAGTACTTGAACTTCAATTGAACAAGTCGAGGCAGCAACAAGTTAAGAGAGGCTACTACCCGGTTTTGAATGCCTACGGTTTTGTTGGCTCACAATATTACGACGACACTTTCTCCCCTTTTACCAACAGCCTGCGCTGGCATAAACAGACTTATGTCGGCCTCAAGATCGAATTACCCGTTTTTGACGGCTTGCAAAAAAGTCGGGAAAATGCGGCTTACAGCATTCACGAGGAGAACCTCAACCGGCAGAAAGAAGACCTGGCTTCCGAAATAACCCGGAAAGCTCTGATTCAACAGAATAATATGACGATCTCTTCTAAACAGGCCGCGATAAAACGCAAGGAACTGGATCTGTCCAGGTCTCTGTTCGGCAAAACCATACAAAATTATCGTACCGGGCTCTCTGATATGAAAGATGTCTCGAATGCAGAACTGGATATGAATATGAAAGAGCAGGCCTACATCAGCGCCCTGTATGCACTTCTGCAGGCCAGGCTGCAGTATGAGCAACTGGTATGGCCGGGGACAGAAAAGAACAAATGATCATGGCACTAATTCGTGTAACAGGGTTCGCCAGAACATTAATTATCCGTAAAAAAACACATGCCGGTTGCACAAAATATGACCAAAGGTGTTATTTTAGGAGTAAAAACAGGTGATACCGCTACATGTTCCGATTTACCATGATAACCAAAATAGTTGATAATGGCTGAAAACGAGAGCCACCCGAAAGCCAGGATTGCATTACCTATGACGATGCTGGCGAGTTTCGTAAAAGAAAGATCCCTGCCCTTCATCCGCGAAAACCGGAAAATCATAGCACAATTCATTCTCACCTTACTGTTTCTCGGATTAGGGATTTGGTTTGTAAAACACGAACGCGGCGAGATCCACCAGGTACGAGAAGTACTGTCGGGAAGTAACACGCTGTGGGTTCTGGCCGGTATTATCATGACCTTTGTTTACATCGTGCTCCAGGGATTAATGTATGTTGCGTCATTTCAGTCGGTACGAACACGCCTCGGATTATGGGATGCCATTATTCTTTTTCTCAAAAGGAATCTCATCAGCGTCTTTCTTCCGGCCGGCGGCATATCTTCACTTGCTTTTTTCACGAAAGACATTGAAAAAAAAGGGATTACTAAATCACAGATAAATTTTGCCTCGTCGGTGTATGGTTTTGTGGGCATACTCTCTGTGATCATCGTAGCTCTGCCTGCCTTTATCTATGCCTTATTTAAGGGCTCTGTGGGCCGTACAGACCTGATTGCCCTGTTCAGTGTCATCGCTATCATCTCATCGCTTTACCTTCTCTATCTTTCAGTTATACGAGGGGGAACAGCCTACCGCATGATCAAGAAAGTCATTCCGTCCTCGCAGGTATTTATGGAAGACCTGGCTACAAACACCATCGGAAGGAAACATTTCCTGTTAACAGTAATTTACTCGATCGTCATAGAGGTCACCGGCATTTTCCATCTGTATATTGCCATGAAAGCTATGGGATACGAGCCGTCACTATTCACAGCCGTTATCGGTTACATTGTTGCGGTGGTATTTCTTATTATTTCCCCGTTCCTTCGGGGATTGGGAGCCATTGAGCTGTCGATGACATGGGTCCTGATCCGCTTTGGTTATTCAAATGTGGAAGCCCTGGCCATCACATTGCTTTACCGATTTTTTGAATTCTGGTTACCTCTTTTCGCCGGCATCGTCAGTTTCATGCTAAAAGTCAACCGGTTATTAATGCGGGTATTGCCGGCATTCCTGCTGTTTATCCTCGGGATAATCAACATTGTCTCGGTTCTCACCCCGGCCATTTCTTCGCGGCTGACCCTGCTAAAAGATTTTCTTCCGGTGAACGCCATCGATGTATCCAACTATTTCGTCTTTGTAGCCGGCCTTTTTATGCTTGTCACCGCAGCTTTTATGCTCAAAGGCCTGAAATCGGTGTGGTGGTTTGCTCTTTTTCTCAGCCTGGGCTCATTAATCGGTCATCTAACCAAAGCCATTGATTATGAAGAAGCAACAGTATCGTTGGTTGTGATCGCCATCCTCATAGCCACCAGGAAAGAATATTACATCAAAGGGAATCCAAAACTCAGGTATGTGGGCATACAGACAGCCGTGCTGAGCATCCTGGCTGTGCTGCTCTACGGCATTATCGGTTTTTACTTTCTGAACAAACGGCATTTCAACATCGACTTCAGCCTGTGGCAATCGATCAGGTATACCATTTCCAATTATTTTCTTGTCGGCAGCAGTAACCTTCACCCGGCAGGCCGGTTTGCCCGCGATTTCCTTGTTTCGATAAATATTTGTGGATTCTTAACCTTGTCATTTCTGGTCTATACACTTATCAGACCCTATGTATCGAAAGTCAGGCCAACATTGGAAGAATCGGAGAAAGCTAAAATCCTGCTGGAAAAATATGGCCGGTCAGCCCTTGATTTTTTCAAGATCTACCCCGACAAAATGTTCTTTTTTAATGCCACAGATACAGCATTCCTGGCTTACAGAATATCGGGCAGCTTTGCTATAGTGCTTGAGGACCCGGTGGCAGAAACAGACAGCCTGCGTATTAGTTGTATTGAAGATTTTGACCGTTTCTGCTACAACAACGGATTGAAAAGCATCTACTATCGTATTCCGGAAAGCAGCATTAATATCTATAAGCAACTGGGAAAAAAGGTCATGCTTCTCGGACAGGAGGGCGTTGTAGACCTCAGTATGTTCTCACTTGAAGGCGGGCAACGGCGATCGCTGCGAAATGCTGTAAACAAGGTCAGGTCAGGCGGCTATCATGCAAGCGTACACGAACCTCCGCTAAAGGACGGCCTGTTGCAGAAACTTAAATCCGTTTCAAACGAATGGCTTGAGGAAACCGGCCGTAGTGAGATCATCTTTTCCCAGGGAATGTTTAAATGGGAGGAACTTAAGCAACAAACCATTCTTACCGTTGAGAACCCCGAAGAGATGATCGTCGCCTTTGTCAATATTATACCCGACTTTGCCGGAGATGAAGGCACCTATGATCTTATCCGTAAAACAAATGATGCCCCGAACGGTATCATGGATTTTTTATTAATCGAGTTATTCAACTATTTCAGGACTCAAAACATAAGGTATCTTAATCTCGGCTTCGCTCCCATGTCAGGCCTTACCGATCCGCGTAATTTCCCCGAAAGATCGATGAAATTTGCCTATGAAAAAATCAGGTCTTTCTCACATTATAAGGGTCTTCGCGACTTCAAAGAAAAATATTCACCCCTGTGGACAAACCGGTATCTGGTTTTTGAACACGACTATGATCTGCTACAGGTACCACGGGCACTGAACCGCGTCATAAGGCCCTAGTAACCACCTCTTTGTTGTCTGGCTCAGGAAATGAGTAAATGGGATCCTTTTTGGGTATCCGATTCCAACGGGATGACGACATGAAAGGTTGAACCTTTGTGTTCTTCCGATTCAAACCAGATGCGCCCGCCCAGTAAATCTACAAGCGATTTGCAAATTGCCAGGCCCAGCCCTCGTCCCTCCGGGCGGGTCTCCACCTGGAAAAACCGGTCAAAAACAGCTTGTTGCTTCCCCACCGGAATACCTATCCCACTGTCGCTTATATAAAAATGACAGGCCTCGCTGCCGGGTGTCACGCTCATGCCAATCTCCACAAAGCCTTCATTCGTGTATTTGAAGGCGTTGGTAAGCAGGTTTATCAGTATCCTTGAAAGTTTCTCGGCATCGGTCATGATTAAAACGTTCCCCGGCAAGGAGCTGACATTTTTACGAAAGGCAAGTCCTGCGGGACAGATAACCTCCATTTCAGCCATAACATTATCCAGCAGGACGATGGCATCGGTCTCCTTCATATTTACTACCATTGCACCGGCTTCGATTTTAGAGAGGTCAATAAGCTCATCAATGAGCGACAACAGCCGTTCGCCGCTCTGAAGGATTATCCGGGAATATTTTTTCTGCTTATTCCTGTCATCGTTTTCATTCAGCAGTTCTGAGAAGCCAATGATGGCATTCATTGGCGTCCGGATCTCATGACTGAGGTTCTCAAGAAAAGCCGATTTCAGACGGTCCGACTGCTCAGCTCTTATCTTGGCCTGTTTAAGCTCCAGATAGTCATCCCTTAATTTATACCGTAGTTTCTTTTCACGTTTAATAACCGAATGAAGCCATTGGAGAAGGGTGGTAACAGAAATGACCGTAACCGTATTAATCAGGATAAGGTTTGCCCCGATGGCCATCCACCCCGAGAACGTATATTCATCAGTAAACCGCGTATTCAACCCTCCGGTAACCAGTCCGATACCCAACAATAAATAGATCAAAATATTTACGACCACTGAATAGTAACCAGCCGTTGAATTAAAGATGAGTGAAGCAAACACCGAGGCCCCCAGGAGATACAACAGGCCAGGTCCTCCGGTACCAAGGAACAGGAGCAAGATGATAGCCAAAACATATAGATTGGATACAAGTAAGAACTTTTTTGTTTTTATACTTATTTTCCGGCTCAACAACAACACATACAACAATATCATGGTTATTGTGTCGTATACGGCTAAAAAAAACAGGTGACCCCTCAGGGCTGCAATAAATCCCGGGACGTAAGCCAGGATACTTATCGGGGCAAAGTATATCATGATATACATAAACAACTTGGCCCGCCAATAATCAAGTTCTAATTTGTCATATCTCCCCGCACAAAAAAAAATGGATTCTACATGTTTTTTGTAGGACTTCCATATTCCAATCATATCTTCTCACTTTGTTTACACAGCTCACAACTGACTGATAATGTATGTACGCAATTTAAGGCAAGGGTGTTACGCTGAATCGCCAAAGAGAGAAATTTATTTTTCCACGTTTAGGGAAGAGAGCCGAAAGAGGGCGACAGCCTTATAAAAGAGAGCGCCTCAAAAGTGACCCCGGCAAGAAACTGGAATACCGGCAGGGTTATACGAAATTCTTAACAGGTTACTTTTGTTTTCCGGCACCTAACCTGAGAAAACCCGGCAGGACGACTAACAGCAGTGGCAATGCCACAACGAAGCCGCCAATGACGGCAATGGCAAGCGGCTGGTGAAGCTGGGCACCGGTTCCGATTCCAAGGGCCAACGGCATCATGGCTGTAATGGCGCAAAGAGCCGTCATGAGTTTAGGCCTCAGCCTGGTGCTGATGGAATACGTAATGGCTTCATGTATGTTATTACCAGCTTCAAGATTCTTCTTATACTGCAGATAGGTAAAAATAGCATTCTCTCCAATTATGCCTACAATCATGATAAG
>DASQZK010000633.1:0-3567 GCA_035638735.1 Bacteroidales bacterium | reverse complement strand
CTGGGCACAAGCCCATGAGCTGTGGGGACCTGAAAAGGAAACGGCAAAAGCCAGGGTCAGGATCGCCGAGAGAGGCTGGCATGCCCGCGATGCCACGGCAGGTATTGCCATGTCTCAGGTGATGCTTAAAGACTTCTTTGGCTTTTATCCAGGCACGCAGGGCAATCCCCTCAGGCCACCCGCAAACTTTACCTTTAACGGGCAACTGCATCATGTACGTTATGGTGGTGAATATTATACCATCAAATATGTAAACGGAAAACCTGTCATGGAAAAAGAACGCTGATAATTCAAATTCAAAAACAGTGTAATCATGTTAAAAAAACTTATCCTGTCCATATTCCTGCTACCCGCTGTTGTCACTTTCGGACAGCTGTCCAACCAGGAGAAACCGGTCGATTATGTAGACCCGCTAATTGGAACCCATGATTCCCGCTGGATCCTTTTCCCGGGTCCAACCATGCCCTTCGGGATGGTAAAACTTAGCCCCGATAACCAGGAACTGGGGTGGAAAGCCGGCTATGAATACGATATTGATAACATTGCAGGTTTCAGTCATATCCATTCATGGACCATGGCGGGAATATTGACCATGCCCACTACCGGGCCGTTAAAAATCAATCCCGGCACCGAAAAACACCCCGAACGTGGTTACCGCTCCCACTTCAGACATTCCACAGAAAAGGCTTCTCCGGGATACTATTCCGTTTTCCTCGACGACTATGGTATCAGAGCCGAACTGACAACAACCATGAGAACGGGCTATCAGCGCTATACATTCCCAAAAGCTGATACGGCCCGTATCCTTATCGATCTTCTGACACCGTCGGAATACGGTTATGAGATTTCCTACACCCAAATAAAGAAAGTCAACGATCATGAGATCGAAGGGGTATCGTACCAGCAAAGTCTTCGCAAAGCAAACTACAACGAGTATAATGTGCATTTCGTGATGCGTTTCAGTAAGCCTTTCAAAACATTCAACGGCTGGGTCAAAGAAGATGTCTACAGGAATGTCGACAATATCTCGTCCGGCTTCGGGCATAAAGATGTGGGTGCCTTCATCGAATTTTCCACGAAGAAAGGCGAACAGGTCGTTGTTCAAACCGGAATTTCGCTGGTGAGTACCGAACAGGCCCGTCTCAACCTTGAAACAGAAACAGCCGCCCATGAGTGGGATTTTGATGCCGTCCGCAAGGATGCCCGGGAAACATGGGATACTTTACTGAGCAAAATTGAGGTTGAAGGCGGTACAAAACAGGACAAAACCAAGTTCTACACCAATATGTACCGGGCTTATGCAGGCCGCACCACCTGGAGTGACGTAAATGGGAAGTACGTCGATATGTACGAAAAAGTACAGACCCTTCCCGACAGTATCAAGGCAGTATATGGAAGTGACGGATTCTGGATCACCTTCTGGAACATCAATCAGCTATGGGAACTGGCAACACCGGCCGTAGCCAATGCATGGATCAATTCTCTTCTCGAGATCAGTGACAAGGGGGGATGGCTGCCCAAAGGGCCCACCGGTATTGAATATTCCGGCATCATGGTGGCCTCGCACGAGATATCACTGATTGTCAGTTCGTACATGAAAGGTATCCGGAATTTTGATGTGGAGAAGGCATTTGACGCCATGAAAAAACTCCAGACCAAGCCCGGCCACCCTCACGAAGCCGGGGGATATGTCGGGAATCACAACCTGGAATCGTACATGAAATACGGTTTCGTCCCCGATGAAGACGGGCCGGTTTCAAACACCCTCGAGTATGCTTATGACGACTATACCGTGGGACAAATGGCCCTGGCCCTGGGCGACTCGTCTGATTACAAGTTTTTCATGAAAAGGGCATACAACTATAAAAATGTTTTCGATCCGAAAGTGGGCTATATGCGGCAAAAACATGAAGACAGCACCTGGGTGAAAGGTTTCAGTCCCTATGGCCATGTAGCCTGGCTCGGACCGGGTTATGTTGAAGGGAATGCCTGGCAATATACCTATTTTGTGCCTCATGATCTACAGGGGCTTATCCAATTAATGGGCAGGGATACCTTTAACAACCGCCTGGAAAAAGGCTTTGAAAAATCACTTCCCTATAAGTTCAATTCAGAAAATCTCGGCGCCAACAGTCTAGAAGGCATGGGAATCCTCCCGGTGAATCACGGCAACCAGCCCAATATGGAAGCTGCCTACCTCTTCGATTTCTCCGGCAAACCCTGGCTGACACAGAAATGGGCCAGGTCTATCATGGATCTTTACTATGGTTCGACGCCAGAGGACGGATGGCTGGGAGACGAAGACCAGGGACAAATGGGCGCCTGGTTCGTGATGAGCGCCATGGGTCTCTTCGAGATGGATGGCGGCGCCTCCGTAAAACCGGTATACGAGATCTGCAGCCCTCTCTTTAAAAAAATTACGATTCATCTCGATCCGGCTTATTATCCCGGCGGGAAATTCGTGATCGAGGCACCGGGAAATTCAAAAGAGAATATGTATATCCAGTCGGCCACACTTAACGGAAACCTCCTGGATAAACCCTGGTTCTACCATTCAGACCTGGCCGGCGGGGGCAAATTAGTACTGGATATGGGCCCTGAACCAAACAAAAACTGGGGAAGCAGTCCCCACGATGCACCTCCCTCGATGAGCAGTGTTCTTTCGGAAACTGAAAAAGACAGTATCATGAAATACGACCGCCAGGCTGAAGCAATGGCTGCCTGGGACAGGGCCATGAGAGCATACTATTACCATCGGTGGAGCCATTTTAAGACACTGCCGGATATAAAAAATGAGATCATCTTCCTTGGTAACAGCATCACCGACCAGGCTGAATGGTCAGAGCTCTTTCAGAACCCGAAAGTTGAAAACAGGGGTATCGGTGGCGATGATACCGACGGGGTATTACAACGCCTTGATGAAGTAGTGTCGAGGAAACCTGCCAAGATCTTCATTATGATCGGGACCAACGACCTGGCTTATCATAAGAGTGTCCAACATGTCGAAGATAATTATGTCAGGATTATTGACCGTATTATGAATGAGTCTCCAAAAACGAAGATCTACATACAGAGCATCCTCCCGACGAACGACAAGGTTCATGTAGACAGACAGAACAGTGATATCCAGAAGATCAACGGCTTCCTCGAACAGCTGGCTAAGAAAAAAGGGTTGGTATATATCGATCTTTACAGTCTCTTTGTGACGCCCAATAATGAGTTGAATCCGAAGTACAGTATCGACGGGCTTCATCCCAACGGCGAGGGCTACTTAATATGGAAGAATAAGATTGAAAAGTATGTGAACGTGAAATAGGACTGTGTTGATACCCCTAAATATTGTCCCCATCTTACATGTGTCAGGGAATGGCGGAAATAGGACTACCCCTAAATCCCCTTCTATGTTGTAATCCAAATTAAGATGAACTTTTTTTTATTGAAAATAAGGTATTTACGTTTTTTTGTTTTTACACTTCGGGTAATACTGAGCCAGAAGGTTATCTTCTCCTGGCAAAGTGATGCCGGGTTCGAGACCCGGTATCACTTTTTGGGAGACCTTCGGTATAA
>DASQZK010000632.1:0-4376 GCA_035638735.1 Bacteroidales bacterium | reverse complement strand
AACAGGACCCTTGAAAAAGGTGTCGCCCGGTTCGGGGATGAGATACAGGTCGTATGGCAGACCGGGAAAATATATTTTGAAGAGGTCAACGTACAGGTTGAGGCAACAGGTCAGAAGAACATTACCGTATTGCCATTTATTGCCAGGATGGACCTGGCGTATGGTGTTGCCGATGTGATCATTTCCAGGGCAGGAGCCGGCACTATATCGGAACTTGCCGTAGCGGGAAAACCGGTTATCCTTGTTCCTTCGCCAAACGTGGCCGAAGACCATCAGACCAGGAATGCCCTGGCACTCGTGAACAGGAATGCGGCTATCCATGTGCCTGACAAGCTGGCTGAATCAATGCTCGTGGAGGAATGTCTCCGCCTGTTCAACGATAAGGCTAAAATGACAAGGTTAGCCGGGAATATTATGAAAATGGCGGTACCCGATGCAGCAAAACGTATCGCAGAAGAGATTTTTAAACTGGTATGAACAGTATAGACGACATACAGAGAGCCTATTTTATCGGGATTGGCGGTATAGGGATGAGTGCCCTGGCGCGTTATTTCAAGGCCAACGGCATTGAGGTGGCAGGCTACGATCGCGTTTCTACCGGGCTGACCGACCAGCTTGCCCGGGAAGGCATGATGGTTCATTTTACCGATGATATTTCTGCTATTCCCGAAGCCTACCGCTCCACCCAAGGAACGCTGGTGGTCTATACCCCTGCAGTACCACCCTTGCATAGCGAGTTACGATATTTCCGGGATAATCATTTCGACATGGTTAAACGTGCCAGGGCTCTCGGGATGATTATCGCCGATAAAAAAAGTATCGCCGTGGCAGGTACCCATGGTAAAACCACCATTAGCACCATGCTCAGTCATATCCTCACGGTGGCAGGTGTAAAAACGAGTGCTTTCCTGGGCGGAATAAGTAAAAATACAGGTTCAAATTTCAGGTTCGAGCCCGGTTCGCACTACATTGTTGTAGAAGCCGACGAATTCGACAGGTCTTTCCTGAACCTCAACCCGCAGATGGCTGTGATAACCGCCACCGATGCCGATCACCTGGATATTTACGGCAGTGCCGAAGCCCTGGAGGACACGTTCAACCAGTTCGCCTCACAGGTAAAGCCCTGCGGGGTACTGCTTTTGAAAAAGGGTTTGAAGATTAACTATCCGCGGCATGTCAGGAGATACAACTACAGTCTTTCGGGCGACGCCGATTTCTTTGCCCGTGATATCAGCCGGGAAGGCTTCCGATATCATTTCAGCCTGAGAACGCCCGGTGGAACCATAGACGGAATTTCATTACAGGTGTACGGGAGGGTGAACCTTGAGAATGCTGTTGCGGCAGGTGCCCTGGCATGGCTGGCCGGTGCCGGTGAAGAGGGAGTAAGGGAAGGACTGGAGGGGTATACCGGCGTCAGGCGGAGATTCGATGTCATTATCGAACAACCCGGTTGTCTGTTTATAGACGACTATGCCCATCATCCCGAAGAGCTGAAGGCATTCATTTCTTCAGTTCGTGAAGCCCTTCCCGGAAAACGTCTCAGTGGTGTGTTTCAACCCCATTTGTATACACGCACCAGGGATTTTGCTGCCGGGTTTGCCCGGAGCCTCTCGGCCCTCGACGATGTTATCATCCTGGATATCTACCCGGCAAGGGAAGAACCTATTGCCGGTGTCGGCCCGGAACTGATTCTTGACAACCTGACCAACACCGGAGAAAAAATTGCCTGCTCCAAAGAGCAGTTGTTCAAAGTGGTAGGGGAACTAAATCCCGAAGTGCTTCTTACCATGGGGGCAGGCGATATTGATCAGATGGTTGATCCGTTGAAGAACCTTTTACTCGACAAATGCCGATGAAGAAAGTATTAAACATATTGATCATTGCCGGTGTCCTGGGTTATGTTTTCGCCGCCCTCAGCTTTACAGGTGCGAAGAACGCCGAGACTGTCTGCCGGGAGCTCAGGATCAATCTGTTCGATACCCTTAACAGCGGGTTCTACAAGAAAGCGGATATTGAGAAAATCCTGATGAGCAAAGGAAATTACATATTGGGATACCCGCTTAAAGATATTAACACCAGGGTTCTTGAAAAGGCGCTGCAGAAACGACCTTATATTGAAAAAGCCGAGATATATTCGAGTATCGATGGCGTCATTCAGGTGGATATTACCCAGCGAAAGCCTGTTGTCAGGATCATTACACGGTCGCAGAACAGCTACTACCTCGATAAGGACGGTTATATTCTGCCGGCCAGAGGTAATTTTTCACCGCATGTCCTTATTGCCAACGGCTATTTTACCGAGGACAATGATCTCAGGAATGCATCTAATCTGAGCAACCTGGCCGATTCGGCAAAGTACAGTGAATGGTTCGACAGTCTTACACTGGCCGCCTACATTTCCAGGAATGCGTTCTGGAATTCTCAGATCGTTCAGCTGTACTTTGACCGTGATCATGACTTCGAGTTGATACCCCGTGTCGGTGCTCACCAGATCATTTTTGGTGATACCGGGAATATGGAGGGAAAGTTTAAAAAGTTGAAAGTACTCTATGATAACGGCCTGAAATACGAAGGCTGGAACAGCTATGAAAAAATTAACCTGAAATATAAAAATCAAGTAATCTGCACAAAACGATAACACTATGGCAAAAAAAGATCAAATTGTTGCGGCCATTGACATTGGTACGACCAAGATCGTCACGATCGTGGGACGTATCAATGAAAACCAGCGTCTGGAAGTGCTGGGTATGAGCCGGACAGCCTCGAAAGGCGTTAAACGGGGCGTGGTACTGAATATCGAGGAAACCGTTAATGCAATTGAGTCGACCGTTGCCGATGCGCGGACCATCTCGGGTGTTCGGTTTAACGATATTTTCGTAGGCATTGCGGGTCAGCATATCAAATCGATCAGGAACCGCGGATATATAAACCGTGATTCGTATGAGGATGAGATTACCCGCAAAGACATTCAAAGACTGGTTGAGGATATGTATAAGATCCCTGTCGATGTGGGTGAAGAGATTATCCATGTTCTTCCCCAGAATTTCATTGTCGACAGTGAAACCGGTGTTAAAAATCCTGTGGGCATGTCGGGCAAACGGCTCGAAGCTAATTTTCATATTGTTGTGGGCCAGATTGCCTCGGCCAGGAATATTGAAAAGTGCATCAACCGTGTAGGACTGAATGTCAAGCAGCTTATTCTCGAGCCCCTGGCATCGAGCGAAGCCGTCCTTACCAGCGATGAAAAAGAGGCCGGAGTTGCCCTGGTCGATATTGGCGGCGGTACGACTGATGTGGCGGTTTACTACGACGATATCATTCGCCACACGGCTGTTATACCGTTTGGCGGTAACGTCGTCACCAGGGATATCAAGGAAGGCTGTTCTATCCTCCAGCGCCAGGCTGAATCGTTGAAGGTACAGTTCGGTTCATCCCTGGGTGACCTGGCACAGGAAGACAAAGTGGTTACCATTCCCGGTATCAGTGGGCGGGAACCCAAGGAAATCAGTTTTAAAAGCCTGGCCTACATCATTCAATCCAGGATGGAAGAGATTATCGATGCCGTGATGTACGAAATCGAAAATTCAGGTTTCATGGATAAGCTTGCTGCCGGCATTGTTCTTACCGGTGGCGGTGCCATGCTCAGGCATTTGCCGCAACTGGTTAAGTTTAAAACCGGTATGGATGTGCGGGTTGGATTTCCCAATGAGAGACTCGTTGCAGAGGCCAGCGAAGATGTAAACCAACCCATGTATTCAACCAGTATCGGCTTGTTGTTGAAAGGTTACGACTATCTCCGTGAACATAATGAACGTACCAACGTTGCTGAAAATGCAACAGAAACGGGTGTCTCTCCTGAAATGGAGACCAAAATCAGGGATAAGAAGTTTCTGTCGGGTGGTAAAATTTTTGAATCATTAAAGAATGCCATTACCGATATCTTTGATGAGGATGACGCTACAATGTAACAGCGATTGTAGTATCACATATTTTTTAACTGTTAAAAATATATAGCCATGGCTGAAGATTTGATGAATTTTGATTTACCGGTAGATCGCTCATCCATCATTAAGGTGGTTGGCGTTGGCGGTGGAGGGAGCAATGCGGTTAACCACATGTACAATAAAGGCATCAAGGATGTCAATTTTGTTGTGTGTAACACCGATGCCCAGGCTTTATTAAACAGTCCGGTAACGGTGAAGATACAACTCGGCGAATCGCTGACCGAAGGCCGGGGTGCCGGGAATAAGCCCGATATAGGACGTGAGGCGGCCCTGGAAAACACCGACCGCATTGCAGAAGTATTAGGCAGTAATACCAAAATGGTGTTTATAACAGCAGGAATGGGTGGTGGTACCGGTACCGGTGCGGCGCCT
>DASQZK010000631.1:0-4351 GCA_035638735.1 Bacteroidales bacterium | reverse complement strand
ACCAGTCCGATATACCCGGCAAAGGAAGTGATCAGGACCGATTCCTGGAGTATCAGACTGACGATGGATGCCGGTGTTGCCCCGATGGCTTTCCGCACGCCGATTTCCCTGGTACGTTCCTTTACCACAATGAGCATGATATTGCTTACGCCAACCACCCCGGCAATGATGGTTCCGATGCCGATAACCCAGATAAACATCCGTATGGACCTGAACAGTTTCATGGTCCGTTCATACTCTTTCCCCTTGTTAAAAATATTCAACGCCCGCGGATCATTCACATCGAAGGAATGGAAGGTGGCAAGTTGTTTCTTGATGGACTCAAGCATCTGGTTACTTTCCTTCAGGGTGGCATCACCAGTGGTGAGAGAAACCTGGTTTATGCGGTTGTTACCGGTAAAGACCCGTTGTGCTGTATAAATGGGAATGTACGCCCGGCGCTGCTCCTCTTCCCTGCCTTCGTCGTGAAAAACCCCGATCACTTTGAAAGGGACGCCGCTTATATTGATATACCGGCCCAGCGCCGTTGTGTCAGGCGGCTTGAACAGTGCTTGCTTCACAATTTCGCCTATCACCACTACTTTGCGGAAATTGTTAATATCGATGTTGTTCACAAAGCGGCCTTCCAATAGCGTGAGCTCCTTGATCTTACCATAATCGGGGTGAACCGGGCTGATGGTAAAATTGCCGTAATTATTCTTATACGAAAACGTATTGTTCTGCCAGATCCAGAAACGGGCCGAGATAAGATCGATGCCGTCGATTGAGTTCCTGACCAGCTCATAATCCTGGTTGGTAAATTTTATCTCCCGACCGGGTTGCAGTCCTTTATAGGGCTTACTGGTCATGCCGCTGGATATCCAGATACCGTTAACTGCACCGCCTTTGAATTCCTGCCTGACACCGTTCTCGAGACCATAACCGGAACCGAGGAGAATGATAAGCATAAAAATACCCCATGCTACACTGAAACCAGTAAGAAACGTGCGCATCCGGTTTTTGCTGATGGTACTTAGTATTTCCTGCCAGTTATCAAGATCAAACATGCGCATTTGCTTTTACATGGCCATTAACAGAAATCCTCTCAATAAGCCCGTCTTTCAGGTGAATGATCCTTTGGGTCATGTCCGAGATATCTTTCTCGTGCGTCACGATGAGAATAGTGATCCCTTCATCATGGATTTCCTTGAAAAGCTGCATCACTTCATAGGAGGTTGTTGAGTCGAGTGCGCCCGTCGGTTCATCGGCCAGGATAACCTTAGGCCGGGTTATCATAGACCTGGCAATGGCGACACGCTGCTTCTGACCACCAGACAGCTCAGAAGGCAGATGATCGGCCCAGTCAACCAGACCCATCCTGTCGAGATACTCCATGGCGATCTTATTCCTCTTGCGCCGGCCTACCTTTTGGTAATAAAGCGGTAATGCAACATTTTCCATCGCATTCTTGAAGGGAATAAGATTAAACGACTGGAATACAAAACCAATCATCTGGTTGCGATACCAGGCTGCCCTGGTCTCACTGAGATCCCTGATGAGGGTACCATTGAGATAATAATCACCGTTGTCGTAACCATCCAAAATACCAAGAATATTCAGAAGTGTCGATTTGCCCGATCCCGACGATCCCACCACAGAGATCAGTTCCCCTTTCGAAATATGTAAATCGATCCCTTTTAATACATGCAGTTTATTGGATCCGGTGATATATGATTTATGAAGACTTTTTAATTCTATCATCGGAATTAATTTTAGATGAGAAGAAAGAAAACAAAAAATATGCCCCGGGCCATACTTTATTACTAATGAAGATGTTAATATTTACAAAAGGGCCTGTACGTGGAATAAAAATGTCCGTATATGAACATCATAGTACATAAACGTACAGTGTCAGAGATTTATTTTTCCGCCCAGGTTAACGGCAAAATACAGAAACAAGAGGATCAGCACAACCATAAGAATACTGAAAAGAAAGCCGAGGGTATCGGTACGGTTCCACTTTGTGAACTGCCACTGTGTATTCGGGAAAAGTAGCAGGTGATCGAAGCGGTGCGGATTTTGGAGGCTGTACGCCATTTCTTTCATATCTTCTTGGCGGTTTTCCCTGACCGGTGATTTCATCTTCACATAGAAAGCATTGAGTATTTGACGCTCGTTTTCGGGATGGCTAGTAAGAAGACTAAGAAGAATGATCACAAAAAAAGGAATGAGTGTCCTGGTAAGAACACGAAGGGTCTCGTTAAGAGCATACGCATGTTGTGAAAGGTCCCAGCCGAGTGAATGGTATAAAACGAGCTCAAGGCTAAGCTGGCCCTGGCCGTATGACTGGCCGTCAGCATCTTTTGCGAGACCCCTGGTCCAGTAAATCGCTTTGCGTGGCAGGCTGAAATTCCTGGTAAAGACATCGCCTTCGGCAAGTTCTTCGGGTACATCGGCAGTGATCAGTCCGGATTCGGACCTCTCCTTCCACCGGGCAATCTCTTCACGCCTTTGCTCAACATCGGCTGCCGTGGCGGTATAAGTCCGGCTGACCACCCTGACCTTAGTTTGTTCGAGCAGGGTATGATTATACCTGAGCGAAGGGTTTACAACGGGCAGCGCCGCCGGGAGGATAAAGAAGACGACCAGGGAAAAAACAATGGATGTCCATACAGCGTACCTGTTGGTCCTTCGCCACAAGATGCCGAGCCAGAAGCCGGCGGCATATATCATACCGAATTCCCAAAGTACTTTGAGTTGTCCGAAGATACTGTCGTTCATCATGGTTATCATGGCGGCCCCGACAACCACAACGGCTCCCAGCAGACGACCGGTCGTAACGTAATGCTTTTCGGATCTGCCGGGGAAAAAGGGCCGGTAAATAGAATGTGTCAACAGGCCCGATGCGGTAATCATCATCATGTCGGCGGTAGACATAAGAGCAGCCATGAGGGCCGCAATCATGAGTCCAATAAGGCCAAAGTTCAACGAGCCCAGCAGTTCCCGCGAGGCGAAGCCCCAGAGAAGATCTGGGTCGGTGACTTTTGAACCAAATAAGACTACAGCCGCCAGTGCGGTCACCCCCCACAGAACGGTAGTGATCCGTTTGAGGTATGTGCCATACGTAAGGCCAAAACGGGCATTATACTCGGTACGGGCCGATCCGGTAGCTACCAGCTGGTTTGCCCCTACAGCGACATTAATGGTTGCCATAATACCAATGGCAATGATATAATACCATGTGAAATCGATAGAGTTGGGCGAACCGAAGATCTCGAAAAACGATTCCGGCAGGTTATTGTGGATGCTCCTGAGTGCATCCATCATCCCTTCGCCGCCATAAACGGCGTTGATCCTGGCAAAGGCAAAAGGCAGGAGCATGATTGAGAGGATGATAATGAAAATACCCTGCATCATGTCGCTGATAAACGCCGCTTCAAGTCCCCCGGCAACCGAATAAATGGTTACGATAAGCACAATGATACCGATAAGTGTGGCCTTGTTGATATGTGAAAAGTTACTGGCAGGGCCTGCCTGGCGCAATTCTTCAATCTCCTGCTTTTCGCCGGGGGTAAGTAACAGGTAATCGGTATTTTCCAGCTTTTCGAGTCGTTTAGACTGGTCATACTCATGCTTTTCTTTTATTGAAAGCTCGCTGTACGTTTTAGGTGTCATGACCAACACGGTTTTACTCATACTGATAAAACCTACCGACAGCAGGATGGTCAGGCTGATACTTGCCAATACGGCATACGAACCGCCAAGCCACCGGGATGCGAACCGTTCTTCAAAGAAATCACCCATAGTGAGTAACCTCAGCCGGCGATACCATACAGCGGTAAACCAGTATGAAGGGGTTGAGAACAGCATCATCAGGGCGCTCCATATCCCGGAAGCCCCGTTATTCATGGTCGTAGTAGCCACCGACGGGCCGGTATCTGCCGAGGTAGCCTGGCCGAAGGCTGCAAAAACCTGGATCAGCTTCCCAAACCGCCGGCCACCAAGGAAATAATCCTCCTGGCTGTGGACCCTGCGCATAGCTCTGAATCCGATAATGATCAACACCAAAAAATACAGGGCAATAACAACTAGGTCAATCGTACTTAATCCAAACATGGAGATGAGGTTTTTGGGGTTAGCACCACACACAATCACGGAATTCCTTCAGTTTGAGCATCTCTGTTCCTGCCAGCAGAACGGCCCCCAGGCCATGAGCCCCGCCGGTTTCAACTGGCCGGTTATAATAGAAAGGCAAATCCTGTTTAATATTAAAACCGGTTGAAACGTTATCGAGGATACCGGTGGCTGAAATATGTTTTGTTAACCCATTCCATCCCTGCACCGCTACCGGCGTGTACATATTATCGATCCA
>DASQZK010000630.1:0-5625 GCA_035638735.1 Bacteroidales bacterium | reverse complement strand
CCCGAACATTCTGAATGATGTAAACGGTGAATACCCCGCTATGGGCAGTCACAAAACCATGATGATAAAAGATGAAAACGCCCGGTTTACTGTCTTCAGCTTATGGGACACCTACCGCACGCTCCATCCTTTCTTCACCCTGGTATATCCGGAAATCCAGGACCAGATGTGCCGTTCCATCATGGATATGTATAAAGAAAACGGCTGGCTGCCCCAGTGGGAACTCATCAGCCGGGAAACACACGTCATGGTTGGTGATCCGGCTTCCATTGTCCTGACCGATTCATACCTGAAAGGCATTCATTATGACAATCCTGACACCATTTTGAGGGCGATGGTTCACAATGCCGAAAACTTTTACATCATGAAGCAATGGGGCTATCCCGATGTACATCACATACGTCGCGGCATGGTCCCCTACCTCGATCATGATGGTTGGATCCCTTACGATTACAAGGAAAAGCATCCATGGCTGTGGGCCAGTGTGGCCACCACACAAGAATATAATCTGGCCGACTGGAACATTTCCCGCATGGCAAAATTGACCGGGCATCCCAATGTGGAACAACGTTTTAAAAAGCGCAGCCTGGGATACAAGCATCTTTACGACCCGAATTCAATGTTCTTCCGCCAGCGCTATGCAGACGGATCATGGGTTGAACCGTTTGACCCCATGTCGAGGTATTACGAAATGCCCTGGAAATTCAGCGGCGGACCGGGTTACTGCGAAGGGATGGCCTGGCAGTATAATTTTTTCATTCCACACGACATCCCCGGAGTTATTGACCTGATGGGTGGTAGTAAAGCATTCATCAACAGGCTTCAAATGGTATTCGACAGCGGATATTATGACCCTTCAAATGAACCCGACATCGCCTTCCCCTTTCTTTTCAACTATGTGAAAGGAGAAGAATGGCGAACCCAGGAAACGGTGCGAAATATTATTGATACAACCTTCACTACTGAACCAGGTGGCATACCGGGAAATGATGATACCGGTACCATGTCTTCATGGTTAATGTTCGCCATGATGGGGATTTACCCCGACTGCCCGGGTAATCCCCAATATCAGGTTTCGACACCCGTGTTCGAAAAAATTACGATCAGGCTGAATCCGGCATACTACAAAGGAAAAGAATTCGTAATACGATGCGATGGTAATCCCGAGACTCAAAAATACATCGATTCAATAACAGAAAACGGTCACCCACACAATGACTTTACCCTCGAACATTCAGATATCGTAAACGGAGGCGAACTTATGGTGCATTTAAAAGATGTAAAATAAATTCATGTCTCAAGCGAAAAAGAAACTGTTCCTATTCCCGGAGTAATTGCCTGATGTGCTTTATAAATTTGTTGTTTTCTTCGTAGGTTTATACGCTTGTGTTGAAATCCAACTTATAAGGATAATTTCCCCGGAGTTGCCGTAGAATCTTTCGGCTTGCCATTAAATGTGTAATAATTAATCACAGAATCCCCGGAATAAATCTTGTGATAAATGACCGGTTCGAAAGCAATTTTATCCTTAAATAGCTCTTCAAATACCTTCAAACCGGTTCGGACATCTTCAACCGGTTGCAGTGAACCTCACGAACCGGGCGTATAATAATTGGTTTGTCCATACCCGGGTTGATCAATTCCGGGATAAAATACTAGGGCATAATAAGTATCAGGCATATTTATTTTTGTTTTTTTGTGCCATTGAACATAGCAATCCTGACTTCTAAAAATCGATTGTCAGAGGAACATTGAAACCGTAGAACAAAAAGCTGCCGTTATTACCGCCTGCCATGATAACCTGGAATTCAGGATTAATTCCGATCGTTTTCCCCCGGAGGTAAAAACCAATGCCGGCGGTACCTCCGAAAACGGATGACTTCTTATCATATACCGACTCCGGGACAGGCGATGATACATTATCATAAAAAACCCGGTATTCTTTATAAGCAAGAATACCTGCTGCCAATTCGGCATCGAGTCCGAAATGTTTCCCTCTGGTGTGGGGACGTATTCCCATGAAAACACCTCCCCCGTTCAAAACATAATCGGTGGAATTCGTTGACCCGGGATTATAGGAGAACATCCCGTATTTTCCTGTTCCCAGATGTACCATTGCCCCAAAAAACAGATCAGCGTTTTCAAAGTAATTCATTGAGAATCTTAAAGTAAAGCCCTGCATGCTTTCAGCAAAAGGTGAATAGTTCTCACTCATATAGGAAAAATAGCGATCTTCATTGAGATGATTAAACTGGAATCCCCAACCGAATTCAACCCGGCAGAGACGCAAGGTATCCCTTTGGGAAAAAACTTGCATACTTAGGATAAAAAGGAAAAAGATGATGGAAATTTTTTTCATAACATATAATTTTACAATAAGTTATCACTTTTTCACCGGAATCGGAGGAGTTTCAGATAATTTCTTGTCGCTGATTAACAATTTCGTTCCATAACCGGGAAATTCAAGCCATACATGAGGATAATCGTAATAACTCAGGTATGCACATCCGCAGTTATCCGTATTGGTATTAAATTCAACAGATGTTGATTCCCCCAGTTTGAATGGTTCCAGGAATGTTTTCTCAAGATTTTTAAGGTTGAATCCGGCGCTGAACTGAATTTCCGATTTACCAAACCGGTCAAACTCAACCACGTTAAAGGTGATCATATCATACCACGGTCCGAGTTTCCAGTCAAATATTCTGGTATCTGGAAACATTTGGAAGTTGAACCTGGCATCAAACCGGAATTCAATTTTTTCCTGGATAACATATGATTTCCCTGTGGCAATATTTACATTTCCTATGCTCACATAAAATTCTGGTTTACCGGCAAGCCAGCTTTCGATATCCCAGTCATCGAAATAAATGGCATGGATGTATACGGGACTCGTCAGCGAATTATCACGGTAAGGAACAATGGTGAAGTCGTATTTGGGATTCGATTTTCCAAGGTCAGAGATATGCCTGATGTAGTATGTAAATTTGTCACCGGGCTCCAGGTCGTTGTCAAAACAGTAGCATGAAGACGGGCTCATCGTCCTGAACAATTTGTAGTCTGTATCAGTCCCCTGGTGATACCGGTATATTTCGCTGTAATTAAAGCTTTGGCTATAATCATTTTCCCATCTCAATTCAGCCTGTGTATTTGAATTTTGCTGAACATCAAAGGAGAGGACCGGTTTGGGATTTGAAGGGGCTGTAAACACAATGCTGTTTGATGGCTCAGACTGAAGGCTACCGTAAAAAGCCATGACAAAATACGCATAGGACCGTGCAGGTTCAACATTGTTGTCGTCATACGCGGTGTTATAGTACCCAAAAGAGGTTCCAATCTTTTCGAAGGATGTATTTGATGTTGATTTCCTGTAAATATCATACCCTGTCGTGTTACTTATAGACGTTCCGGAAGGCATGGACCACGACAGCCTGATCCCAGATTCTGTGGCAGTACCCTTGAGATCCTGAGGTGTTGAGGGTGGTTCCTGGTCATCCGGAAGCGGTGGCGGAAGAACTGGCAGCCGTTCTGTCAGGCCGATAACAACCACGGCATCGTCCGGTTCATTCCTCGCATCCACTTCTGTGAGTGTGCCTTCCGGTGTATACGCCGGAACCGAAAGTGTGGTCTCATCATTGAAGTCAGATGGCAGGAAAACGACAAGCGGGGTATAAGAAACCGGGTCCCATACCTCAGCATTTACCGGAATTGAAATCTGAAGATCGGGATTTTCAATTAACATGTCATCAATGACATCCGTTGTGGACTTTAAACCTTGAGCTTCCGACAAGATATGTTCTGCCAGGAGGTCTTTTATACTTTTCCCAGAAGCAGATTTTTTTGGCAGAATAGAGTATTCACTCAATTTCTTGTCAACAATGGACCTGAGAAGCACATCATAATCGCCATCAGCTTGCTTAACAGCCTCATATTTCAGTATTCTCCTGAAATCGTCCGAGGATGCCATGGTCCGGCTTACTGCCAGTGCAAGATTCTTTGCATTTCTTTCATAGGCCGTTCCGTTTAATTCGTTTTCAATTCCTGGTTGGACAGGTATATCCTTGGCACATGAAAATGAAATCAAAAAGAGGACAGCCATCCATAAGACAGGAAAGATCATCCGGCATCTTAATCCGATAGTTTTCTTCATAATAGGTAGTTGTTAAAGATTGCCTGCCCCGGATTCAATCTTGATTAATAATTTCATTCAGTCCACTAACACTGTTACGGAATGAGGGACTGTAACCATCCCGAAACACGAATTACTGTGCTTCATCACGTGTTTGAATTACCAGCTTTGTAAATTTTCTCATTTTGGCTTTAACATACCTCCGATGAATTAAGTCTTCAGGTAATGCAATTCTAAAAAAGCCTCCTACCTCTTAATGGAAAAAAAGTCAAAATCTCGCTGGTGATTTCTGACTTTTTTTAATCTTTTTTTCAATCTGCTCTTACACAGGTCTTTCAGACATAAGTCAGTGCTCTCTGAACTCCGGAACCGGCAAGCTGTCAATCTTAATGACGCTGGTCGGTATATCGCCCGGGTGTAATTCGAATTATGCTCATTTTAAAAAGGAATGTGTAATCGAAAACCTGTCAAAGAAAAGACAAAAAAAGAATTCATCCGGTTGAAAGAATCTATGATGGCTGGAACAGACTCACCGAATCGGGGTTTGTCATGGTCAATTTGTCCATATCCGGTTTGGGAAAACGTAAAAGTGTTCTTGATGTTCGGTGCGGAGCAGGCGTGGTTGAAGATCGTTCTCTACCCATAAATTCACCAGATTTTATTAACTTTAATTTTTAACAGGACTACCCGGGAAAAATTAAGGGCGCTTACCCGCCTCCCGGGCAATAACCATTTCATTCGAACAAACCTGTGTTTTTATTATTAACTATACGCATCCTCAATGAAAAACATCCTGCTACTATTCGCCCTGCTTCAATCAGGGATTTTTGCCATGGCTCAAATGAAAGCCGTTACTGAAAATGGCGACCAGGTTATTCTTTATGACAGCGGTACCTGGGAATATGAAGATAAATCGGTTGACCCGGAAGTTGAGATACCTGTTAATACGGCCGAATTCAAGAAGGGGGCGTCATCGTCGTTTCTCCTGAATAGCACTAAAAACAGAACAGGGATCTGGCTGGATCCAAAAAAATGGACGTTTAAGAAAGCCGGTTCAAACGCTGCGGCTGAGTACGAGTTTCAGTTACGTGATGGTGACCTTTATGCCATGATCGTCAATGAAAAAGTTGAAATCCCGTTGCATAACCTGAGAGAGATAGCCCTGACCAATGCCCGCTCGGTAGCATCCGATGTACAGATCGTAAATGAGGAGTATCGCAACGTCAATGGTTTGAAAGTCCTCCAAATGCGGATAACAGGGGTGATCCAGGGTATGAAGTTCACCTACTTCGGTTATTATTATTCCGGAAAATCAGGCACCTGCCAGTTTATCACCTATACGTATGGCAGCCTGTTTTCAGAATATATGAGCACCAGTGAGGAATTACTGAACGGCCTGGTTGAAACAGAATAAATACGGACAATACATTGTTTTCCGCTTCGCGAAAACGTATTTTTCGATTACAATTCTCAAACTAACTAACATCTTTTATCATGAA
>DASQZK010000629.1:0-6656 GCA_035638735.1 Bacteroidales bacterium | reverse complement strand
AGGAAACTACTGAATACAATGCAGCCCGGACATCCGTGCTGCAGTCAATTATTGTTTGAAGTGACAGGTGTGTTCTTTATGTAGCGGATTGACCAAATCAAGTTTTAACGCACCCGAATTTTAAGGGGTTAGAATCCGGGTGCAGAAAAACAAAAAAGGGTCAGATGTATGAAGGATACCACACCACGTTTAACGGTTGATTTTTAGTTCTTTCGTTCTTTACACAGATGATAAGCCAAATTACAGACTAAATGATTTTAAGGGGTTAGAATCATTTTGATCCAATCATTAGGTTCTCATAGATAAAAAGTGTTTTCGAATCATTTTCGAACGACAAGTAATTCGTTAAGGTTTTTGGTTTTTAAACAAGTTAGTGTTCTTAATTTTATTGATTGACCTGCCATCCGTTAGAATGGTAAATCATCAAATTCCTGATCGGGCGAGGAAAAATCTTCCTCTCCCGGTAGAGGAATATCCTCTCCAGGGATGTTTGCAGACGAATTATCAGAACCTGAAGCTAAAGATTCAATCTTCCATGCCTCAAGATTCGTAAAGTAACTCACTTTACCATCTTTTTCCCATTTGCGGCCACGAAGATTGAAATTTACTTTCAGTTCCTGACCAGGATTATAAGAATCGAGCAGGGCACATTTGTCCTGGGTGAGTTGAAACTTGATATAATCGGTAAATTCAAAACCATTGGAATTCTCCTTCTTCTCAAGAACGAATTCCCGTTTTTTAAATTTACTGCTTATCTCAGTGGTTTCATATTTCTCGATCAGTGTTCCGGTGATTTCGAAGCTCATACGTTTAATGTTTATTTGATAACTCAGTTTACGACTTTATTTAATATCCTTTTCTTTTTGACAATTATCCTCGACAGAAAAAGGTTAGAATTAATTCTAACCTTTTTCTTTTTATCTATATATGGAAATTTTGTCCAAAAATCAGCGTCTGTTTTCGGATTTTTTTTCAATAAAATGATAACTATTTGATATCCAGAAGTTCAACTTCGAAAATAAGGACGGAATTTGCCGGGATTTTTTCTCCGCGTTTCCTTGAACCGTAAGCCAGCTCGCTCGGAATATAGAGTTCCCATTTTGAGCCCACCTTCATCATCTGAAGAGCTTCACTCCATCCCGGGATAACAGCACCTACCTGGAAGGTAGCAGGTTCACCCCGTTCAATGGAACTGTCAAATACGGTTCCGTCCATCAACTTACCTGTGTATTGTACAACAACTGTGTCGTTGGGACCAGGACTCGGGCCGTCACCTTTGGTAAGGATTTTATATTGAAGACCGGATTCAGTGGTCTCTATGCCTTCTTTACCTTTGTTTTCATCAAGGAATTTCTGACCATCGGCCAGGTTTTGAGCAGCTATCTTACTTTCTTCAGCCTGCATTTCCTGCGATTTTTTCATGAGGTAACTCTGGATGTGCATTTTTGTTTCACTGGCGGGGATAACAGATTCATCATCAACCATCCCGGCCTTTACGCCATTGAGAAAGAGTTTGTTCTTGAAATTATCGGTAATCTTCATCTGTTCGATATTACCCTTTACGAAACCACCCATATCATAGCCATAACTGTAGGCGAATGTGTCAATTTCGTTGTCCATATTAACAGAACCGGCACCTCCGGTAGCGGGAAGGAAAGTACCTAAAACATATCCAATTGCCAGGAAAACAACTCCTACAATTATGATAACACCATTTTTTTTCATATTCAGATTTTTAATTATTAATTAGATGAGCGAAGTTACTATAATTAATTCAAAGCTAAAAAGTTTTTTCATTTGACAGCCCTTACCATTTCACGCTTGCCCGGTGGTCCTTTTATCTTCTCCACTTGATAGCCACAGGACGACAACGACCTGCGAACACTTCCCTTTACAGAGTAGGTGGTGAGAATTCCCCCCGGCCGCATGGCTTCGTATAGGCGTTCAAATATCTCCCTGTTCCATAATTCCGGTTGTGCATCGGGAGAGAATGCATCGAAAAATACCAGGTCTGGTTTGATATCGAATGTGTACGAAACGAGATCAGAGCAAATTTTAAAGAGTCTGAACCCCGGATGTATCTCCTGCATACTTCCCCAGCCGGCTTCATGTATTCTGTTGAAAAACGGTCTGATACTCTCCGGCACAACCTCACCATGATTCAGCTTTGTCCATTCCTCCCTGCCCAGGGGATATTTTTCGATGCTGTAATACGTTACCGAGAGACCATGCTCCAGGGCGGCCCTTGCCGTTAGTAAAGCATTTAGCCCGGTTCCAAAGCCGATTTCAAATATCACCGGATCCTGGCGATTACTGAACAACAGGCATTCCTTGATAAACAGATGAGCAGATTCCCTGGCAGCACCATGTATGGAATGGTAATGCTCTCCCATGTCCGGGGCATACATAGTGTGCGACCCGTCCTCCGACATGATTATATCCCTGTCCATTTATCCTTTTTGCGCAAAGGTAAACCAGCAAGTGGAATATTTATCTTAAAAAATGTTAATAATTAGTTTGAGATAATGGAGATAATAAAAAACTATAAAAAAGAATCTAAAACTTTGTAAAACAGTATATAAAATAGTATTATTGTAATATAAAATGTATTATTATGAACGTTTCTGTTCGTTTTTACCTCAGCGGTGCCACGCCAACAGCTACCAGTCAGGGCCTTTTGGAAAAAAGAGTGGTGATGTCTGTGACAGGACAGGGTGAGCGGATAATCTGTTACACAGGTTTTCTTATCGAAGAAGCCTACTGGAACAGGAAAGAGCAAAAATTTCTGGATCACCATCCCGATGCATTAGGCTTGAATGCATGGCTCAACGCTTTACGCAAAACGGCCAGGGATGTGTACTTCTCCATGTCGATTAAATACGGTAAGCCAGACCGGCAGGAATACCGTGCCATGTTGAAAAAATACAGGCTTGTACCCTATGGTGACATGCTGCGAACATTTCTTCTGTTCATGGAAGATAATGCGACACGATGGGCACCTTCGACCTACCTTAAGATAAAAAGCCTGTTTCAGCATCTGCGTTCATTCTCAGAACAATACCCGGTAAAGATTTCCCTCGAATCGCTTGATTCACAAACTCTGGAAGCTTTTCGTAATTACCTTGCTATGAAAAATATGGCGGTTTCAACGGTCAGGATTTACCTTAACATGATGAAATGGTTCCTCAACTGGTGCCACAAAAAAGAATATATGATCAACACCGATTACCGGAAATTTCAAAATCGGTTAACAGGTGATCAGCGCCAGCCTGCGGGTAATGCACCGGTTTATCTTACCAGGGAAGAGCTTATGCAATTATGGCATTTTCAGCCAGGAGATAAAGACCTTGAAAGAGCCCGTGATATTTACTGCCTGCTGGCCTTTTCCGGACTAAGATTTGCCGAACTGACCAGCCTTCTGAAGACGGATGTGACCAATGATAAATTTACAATTAGGGGTCTCAGATCACGAACCATTCCGCAAAATCAGTTTACGAGACAGATTTGCCGCAGATATGAAAACCGTTTTTATGCTGGTAACCGGTTTTTGCCTGGCTATTCAGTTCCCACTATAAATAAGCATCTTAGGAGACTGGCTTCTGAAGCGGGGCTGAACAGGCTGATTCCTGTTAACAAAAAAAGCAGCCTCGCCTCAAGAAAATTGGCCGCAATATTTACAATCTCATCTGCGTATCATACTTTTACAGTAAATTGCATCAGGCTCGGAATATCAGCTTATGTCCATGCGGCATGGGCGGGGCACAGTACCACGACCCACTACCGTACTATCCGGCGCCTGGTTGGTTCCAATGACAATGATGATATTAAGAAGTTAAATGTTTGGTATGAAGAAGCATCATCATGATGTTTTAGGCCTGGCCCTGATTGACTATCAGGATACACAGCGGAATAAAGAGATTGTTGTTCGTTCACCCGATTTTGAAGAAGACATCATTCCTGTCCCCTGGTATTTCCGGCGTGAAGATCAACTGCCGGCACTGGAGAGTAAAGCCCTTGACCTTTGCCGGGGACGAATACTCGACGCAGGTGCCGGGGCCGGATCACATGCACTAATTCTCCAGGACAAAGGACTGGATGTGACAGCACTCGATGTTTCGGAAGGTGCCTGCAAGGTCATGCGGGAAAGAGGTCTGAATACGGTTGTACACCAGGATCTGTTCACGCTGACCGGTATGAGATTTGACACTGTCCTGATGATTATGAATGGTATTGGGCTTGTCGGGACCGTTGCAGGACTCAAATCCTTTCTTGGCAGATTGCCTTTATTGTTGAATCCCGGAGGACAGGTCATTTTCGATTCGACAAACCTGATTTACCTCCTGCAGCAGGAAGACGGTTCCATTCTCATGAACCTTAACGAGGTGTATTTCGGGGAGATAGAATACCAGCTTGAATATGAGGGGTTTATTTCAGAACCCTTCGGCTGGTTATATATCGATTTCGACACCCTGGAATGGCTGGCCGAAGAGGCTGGTCTTACAGCCGAACTGGTGGCTGAAGGTGAAAATATGAACTACCTGGCCACCATTACTTATCAGGCCTGACCGGCAAATACGCCTCATAAATATTTCCCAAAGCCTTGAACATGTTTATTTTCGCTTTTGGGTAGGCCCTTTGCAAGTCTTCGATGACCTCCCTGGTATAACTCCGTTTTGTTTCACCGTCATAAGGACATTGTTTCTCTTCCTTTGTGAAACCACGCATGCTGGCATACCCGGCCAGATCTTTCTCCCAGAGATCCAGCATGGGGCGTATGAGGTTAATCCTGCCGTCAAACATCGAAAGGCTGTAAGGCATTGAACTGACAGAACCATGATATAAAAGGTTCATCATAAAGGTTTCAAGCGCATCGTCACGATGGTGGCCAAAGGCCAGTTTATTGAACCCTTCTTCCCTGGTGACGTTGAAAATAGTTTTCCGCCGCTGCCATGAACAGATGAAACAAGGTGATTTGCCGGTCAGATCCGGATCAGCACTCACGGTTCTTAGAAGCAGTGGAATTTTCAACCCAGTACAAAAATCTTCCAGGTACCTGGTGTTTATGGCATACCCTATATTTTCAACCGTGATATGTATGGCTGCAAGGTCAACATGAAACGGCATTGACCTTATTCTGTCGGCCAGGATTTCGAGCAGTATAAGTGAGTCTTTTCCACCCGACAAACCGGCGAGAAGTCGATCACCCTCGTTCAGCATCCGGTGCTCCATAATGCTCTTTCCTGCTTTTTTGCTCAGTTTTTTAAATAATTTTTCCTGTTGTATTTCTGTGTCTGTTTTCATCACTGAACCTGTTAAAACGATTTGCTCATCTACGACGACCGTCATTTTACCCTCAACCGGAAGGTTCCGTCCCGGGTTTTCCTATCCGGAACCGAACCTAACCTTCAACGTCTGTGTACATTTTTTACATAAGTGTGTATATTTTACACAAATACGAAGTACCGGCTACTCCTCCGCTCACAATTCCCGCTTCAAAGATCGTAAAAAATCCTGCCTTGTCCGGTACAAAATAAAGAGTTGCAGGATAACCAGGTACCTTTCTGCCGGGAATCTTTTCTAAATAGTGTTTGTCCATAATGTCCGATAACTGCGTTGTCACAAAAATTTTAATTCCTCTTATGCATTCATATACGGCGGATTAAAATTTTTGCACGCTTCCGTTTAGAACGGAACAGGCTTTGTTCCCGAACATTTTGATCCAGACACATGGACTTTATTGACAGACTCTTAATAAGTTATAGGGCAGGAAAGGAAAAAGCATAACATTCCTCTTTTTAATTGAAAAAAAACTTGTAAGTTCAGGCAAATTTTATCCTTATGCTACTACAGACTATTGACTGGGTTATCCTGGGCCTTTTCTTCGTGGTCCTTCTTTCCCTTGGCTTTATTGCTTCCCGCAATGCCGGCAGAAGTACGGCTGATTTTTTTCTATCCGGCAGGAACATGCCGTGGTGGTTGATAGGGGTTTCGATGGTTGCCACCACGTTCAGTTGTGACACCCCCAACCTGGTAACAGATATCGTAAGGCAACATGGTGTTGCCGGTAACTGGATATGGTGGGCGTTTGTGCTGACAGGGATGCTGACCGTTTTTGTATATGCAAAATTGTGGCGGCGTTCGGGTGTGCTCACCGACCTTACCTTCTATGAGTTAAGGTATAGCGGAAAAACAGCTGCTTTCCTGAGGGCTTTCAGGGCCATCTACCTGGGGGCTTTTTTCAATATTGTTGTTATTGCATCGGTTAGCCTGGCGCTGATCAAGATTGGAGGTGTGATGTTGGGCTGGTCGGCCCAGCGGACACTCATTATCGCGGCCATTGTGGTTGTGATTTATTCCACCATTGGAGGACTCAAGAGTATCCTGGTGACAGATTTTTTCCAGTTTTTCATCGCGATGATCGGGGTGATTGGCGCAGCCGTCATTATTATTCACATGCCTGAAATAGGAGGGATGAAGGGTCTTATTTCGAATCCGGCGGTGCGTCCTAAACTGGATATGATCCCTGATTTCAGCGACAGGGATTTGCTCATCACGGTTTTTATCCTTCCCCTGGCACTGCAGTGGTGGAGTGTTTGGTATCCAGGGGCAGAACCCGGCGGTGGCGGTTATATTGCTCAGCGGATGTTGTCGGCACG
>DASQZK010000628.1:0-2037 GCA_035638735.1 Bacteroidales bacterium | reverse complement strand
TCTGAATGATCCGGATAGCAAAGTGTCGAGATTAAAGAATGATCCCAGGAATTATCACCTGCTGGAAGAGATACATACATTGCCCTCGGTAGGGTATCTGACTCTCATCCGGAATAGCAGGGAAGGCGATTCAACTAACACTTAAAATGTCCTGCCCATGTATAACAGATTTCTCAGAGGACCTTTGATTGAAGGCGAAAAGACGTACGCTCAGATCAGCAGCGAAATACTGCGTCCCATGGAGGGCCGTCCGCAAAAGTGGTGGTTGCTTTCCATGACACTGGCAACTCTGGCGACCCTTTGGGGCATTGTTGCCATATATGTTACCGTATCGCAGGGAATTGGAACCTGGGGGGTGAACAATACCGTGGCCTGGGGCTGGGCTATCGTGAACTTTGTATGGTGGATCGGTATCGGACATGCCGGTACCGCCTTTTCCATCTTCCTGCTCATCCTGAGGCAGAAATGGAGAACGTCCATAAACCGTTCGGCTGAAGCCATGACCGTGGTGGCGGTGGGATGTGCGGCTCTTTTTCCGGCACTCCACATGGGACGGGTGTGGCTGGCCTTTTTCATCTTCCCGTATCCCAACACCAGGGGCCCCCTGTGGGTTAACTTTAATTCGCCGCTGTTCTGGGATTTCTCCGCTATTACTGCTTACCTGCTCATCTCGTTCTCATTCTGGTACCTGGGCATGCTGCCCGATTTCGCGACCATACGGGACCGGGCTACTTCAAAAATCAGGAAAGCCCTCTATGGCTTTTTTGCCATGGGCTGGACGGGTTCGTCCAGGGATTGGATGCGCTTCGATTCCCTCGGCTTCGTACTGGGTGGTATCGCTGCCGTACTGGTGGTGTCGGTCCACTCCATCGTGGCTACCGACTTTGCCGTGTCGGTAGAACCCGGCTGGCATACAACGATCTTCCCGCCTTACTTCGTTATCGGGGCTATCTTTTCGGGTTTTGCCATGGTCATGACCCTTATGGTTATTATGCGTAAGGTCTATAATCTTACCGATTATATTACCGATAACCACCTCGATGCCATTGCCCGTATCCTGATCTTTATCTCCCTCATCATGGGAACGTCGTACATGACCGAGATTTTTATTGCATGGTACTCCTACAACACTTATGAGATGTACACCTTCTTCCAAAACCTGTTGACCGGTGAATATGCGAGAGAATTCTGGATCATGTTAATATTCAATGCCATTATCCCTCAGCTTTTCTGGTTCAGGAAGCTGAGGAAGAACCCATGGAGCCTCCTCGTTATTTCACTGGTGATCAATGTCGGGATGTGGTTCGAACGCTATAATATTGTTGTAGGGTCCCTCTCAAAAGACTACCTGCCTTCCAACTGGGCTTCTTATTCACCCACCTGGGTTGAGATCGGTTCGTATGTTGGAACACTGGGTATTTTCGCATCATTTATTCTGCTGTTCTTCAGGTACATACCTGTAATAGCCGTTAGTGAGGTCAAAGGCGTGCTGAAGGTGGGAAGCCGGAAAGAAGATTAAATACAAAAGAACAAAATATATGGCCGCAAAATTTAAAATCGGGGTCTTCAGCGAGGAAGAGAAAATGATTGCTTCCCTGGCAAAACTGCTTGACAGCGGAGTCTCCGTTCACGACGTATACATGCCCTACCCGGTGCATGAGGCCCTGCATCTGCTCAAACGGAAGTCGAGGATACCTACCGCTGCGTACTTTTATGGCTTGTTTGGCGCCATAGCTGTCCTGGCATTCCTTTATTATGCCGCGGTCATTAGCTGGCCGATCGTTTACGGCGGGAAGCCTTTCAACTCGTTTCCTTCCTTCATTGTGATAACCGTGGTACTTACCATCCTGGTTGTGACGATTGCCAGCCTGGCGACATTCTCGGCGGTTTCAGGATTATTCCCGGGCAGTGTAAAGCCCATTCCGGATATCAGGGCCACCGACGATAAATTCATTATCGTGATCAACATCGCGAACAATGGTGACGACAAGACAGCCGAAGCTTCACGTATCTTCGATAGTGAGGGGGCCGAAGAAG
>DASQZK010000627.1:0-2385 GCA_035638735.1 Bacteroidales bacterium | reverse complement strand
AGCATGTCGGCTGTCAGCTATATGCCCGCCATAGTATGAAACGACAATCCTGATTTCTATCGGAGAATAAATTCTTAACAACATTCCTGCATTGTCAATAAGTATTCACAATTCCCTGTTTATACCCTTAGGTATTTTTATATATTTAAAATCTGATGTATGTCCGCGACCGGATTTTCAACCCGTTACAGGACAAAAGGTGCACGTGTTATGATAAAATGGCTGATCATATTCGGATGTATACTCTTCCCTGCCCTGCTTAGGGCACAGAACCCACCTGTTTTGAAAGGATGGGATGAAGCCGTTGTTAAAAGGGCCAATACGGCAATGGATGCGGACTTTATGAACCAGGAAGAGAAAAAAGTGGTCCTATACATGAACCTGGCCAGGACCGACGGCAGTCTCTTTGCAAATACGCTTCTGAAAGCGTGGTTAAAAGATAAGACAAAAACACGGTACACCAGGTCGCTTATCAGAGACCTCGGGAAAACATCAGGTCTTCCCTTATTAGAGCCCCGGAAAGACCTTTTCGAAATAGCCGCCGGACATGCCGTCAGATCCGGAAGAAGAGGGACCACCGGGCACCAGGGATTTGATAAACGGTTTGAACCTGTACTTGGCACATACCAAATGGCCGGTGAAAATTGCGCGTACGGATATAATAAGGCAGAAGATATTGTAATCGGACTTTTAATCGATGAAGGCATACGGGATCTGGGACACCGGAAAAACATTCTTAAGCCGGAATTTAATGCCGTCGGAGTGGCTATCAGGCCTCATAAAAAGTACAATTACAACTGCGTGATGGATTTTGGAAAGAAATGATTATCGTTCAACATAAAACCTAATATCTCACCATGCCGAACATTGAAATTATTCAGCCTTCAGATGCCGATGGTTATATCAGGGAAGTATATGACCAGATTCTTGAGAGCCGGGGAAAAATTGCTGAGATCTATAAAATCCAAAGCCTCAATCCCCGATCCATAATCCGGCACCTTGATCTGTATATTACCCTCATGTACAGCAAGTCACCCCTGAGCAGGCAACAACGCGAGATGCTTGGCGTAGTTGTTTCTTCGGTAAACAAATGTGACTATTGCAAAGTGCACCACTCGCAGGCGCTGCTACACTACTGGAAAGATGAAAAAAGGGTTCAACAACTGTCAGAAAAATATGCCGACGCCGGGCTGGACGAAAAAGAGCTGATGCTTTGTGAGCTGGCCGACCTTTCCACCACCACTCCTTACAGCCGGAAGATCAGCAGCCTGATAAAAAAGATGAAGAAAAAATCATTTACCGACCGGGCTATTCTGGATGCCACGCTCATCATAAGTTATTTTAACTTTGTAAACCGGATAGCCCTCAATCTTGAGGTTGAACTTGAAAAGGATCCCGGTGGTTATAAGTATTAAAAGAAGATAGTATGTTACGACACGAGAGATCACACACAAAAGTGATTGCGACCCTGGGCCCTGCTTCATCGACACGGGAAACACTGATGAAAATGTTTATGGAAGGCATTGATGTCTGCCGCCTGAACTTCTCACACGGGACGCACGATGATCATTTGCATAATATTAAGCTTATAAAGGCTCTGAATAATGAAATGGGAGCCAATGTGGCCATCCTGGCCGATCTGCAGGGCCCTAAACTCAGGATTGGTGAAATGGAAAAAGACGGTACAGTCCTCGGAGACGGTACCGAATTCCGGCTGGTAACCACCAAGTGCAAAGGGGATGCCGGGAAAGCATACATGAACTACGAACGTCTTCCCCACGAGGTAAAACCGGGCGAAGTCATACTTATCGACGACGGAAAAATCAAGCTTGAAGTCACCACTACCAACGAAAAAGACACCGTGGTAACAAAAGTGGTACACGGTGGTCCACTGTCATCACGCAAGGGCGTAAACCTTCCACACACCAAAATATCACTTCCCTGTCTCACCCAAAAAGATATTGAAGATGCTAAATTTGCCCTGGCACATCACGTCGACTGGATCGCGCTGTCATTTGTCAGGTCGGCCAGCGATATCGAAGATCTTCGCAACCTTGTAAAAAGCGAAAAGAAAACTGTGCGTATCGTTGCGAAAATCGAAAAACCCGAAGCTGTAAAAGAAATTGACGATATCATCGAGGCTTCCGATGCCATTATGGTAGCACGCGGTGACCTGGGTGTTGAAGTGGATTTCGACCAGGTGCCGATGATCCAGAAATCGATCGTCAGCAAATGTATCGACCATTCCAAGCCGGTAATCATTGCCACGCAGATGATGGAAAGTATGATCACTAACTTCAGACCGACGCGTGCCGAAGCTACCGATGTGGCCAACGCCGTTATCGATGGAGCCGATACGCTTATGCTGAGTGGTGAGACCTCGGT
>DASQZK010000626.1:0-3266 GCA_035638735.1 Bacteroidales bacterium | reverse complement strand
GAGTGCATAGCTTCACGGATCACGTTATTTCCGCGAAAGGAGAAGGAGAGGTTGCTGATCCCTCCGCTGACTTTGGCGTAAGGGAGATTCTTCTTGATCCATTCTACCGTGCGTATGAAGTCGATAGCATAATTGTTATGTTCTTCAATACCGGTACCAATAGCCAGGACGTTGGGGTCGAAAATGATATCCTCGGGCGGGAACCCAACCTTTTCGGTGAGGATGTGGTAGGCTCTGCTGCAAACCTCAATACGGCGTTCGAAAGAATCGGCCTGTCCTTTTTCGTCAAAAGCCATCACCACGGCTGCTGCACCGTAGTCTTTTACCCTGGTGGCATGGTCAATGAAGGCCTGTTCACCTTCCTTAAGACTGATGGAGTTGACGATGGCTTTGCCCTGCAGGCATTTGAGACCTGCTTCTATCACATCCCACCTGGATGAATCGACCATTATGGGCAGGCGTGCAATATCGGGTTCCGCCATAACCAGATTCAGGAAAGTGACCATCTCTTTTTCGGCATCAAGCATGGCGTCGTCCATACAGACGTCGAGCACCTGGGCACCGCCATCGACCTGGTTGCGGGCAACGGTAAGGGCTTCTTCATATTTCTTATCCCTGATGAGTCGGGCAAATTTCTTTGAACCGGAAACGTTTGTCCGTTCTCCGATATTTATAAAATTGCTGCCTTCGAAAATGGTCAGCGGCTCCAGCCCGGAGAGTCTGAGCTTATGTTCGGCCCCGGGCCGTTTGCGTAGCTTCGAATTCCCGGCGTATTTGGCGAATTCCCGGATATGCTCCGGTGTGGTGCCACAACATCCGCCAATGATGTTAACAAAGCCCGAGTCCAGAAAGTCTTTGATCTCAATGCCCATTTTTTCAGGACTTTCATCGTATTCGCCGAACTGGTTTGGCAGACCGGCATTCGGGTAGGCACTCACGTAGTTTGATACTTTTGACGAAAGTTCAGAGAGGTAAGGCCTCATCTCGCTGGCACCAAGTGAACAGTTCAGACCTATGGAGAGCAATTCAACGTGCGACACTGAGTTGATGAACGCTTCCAGGTTCTGGCCCGAGAGGGTTCTGCCACTGGCATCGGTAATGGTACCCGACACCATTACGGGCCATTTGCGACCTCGCTCATGCATTGCTTTTTCAGCAGCGAAGATGGCTGCCTTGGCGTTCAGGGTATCAAAGATGGTTTCGATGAGGATCACGTCGACGTCGCCATCGAGCAGCCCTTTTACCTGTTCATAATACACGTCGGCCAGGAAATCGAAATCCACAGCACGGTATCCCGGATCGTTCACATCGGGAGACATGGAAGCCGTTTTATTGGTTGGCCCGAGTGATCCGGCTACAAAACGCGGTTTAGCAGGATTCAATCGGGTAAACTCATCGGCAACGTCACGGGCAATGCCTGCCGAGGCCAGGTTCAGGTCGTACACCCTGTCTTCGAGATGGTAGTCCGACTGGGATATCCGGTTGGCATTAAAAGTATTCGTTTCAATGATGTCGGAACCTGCATCAAGAAATTCGGCGTGAATATCCCTGATGATATCCGGACGAGTGAGAGACAGGACGTCGTTGTTGCCCTGCAGGTCGAAGGGGAAATCGCGGAAGATGTCTCCCCTGAAATCAGCCTCTTTCAGCCCCCTGGTCTGGATCATAGTGCCCATGGCGCCGTCCAGCACAAGAACACGTTCATTGAGAGATTTATATAGTAAAGCTTTCCTGTCCATTCCAAAATAGTGTTAAGTGTTTGAAGGGGAACTGTGCGCTGTATTTCTGAATGTAAGCGTTGCGGTTCCGAATCTCCAAAATTAGCACTAAAAGCTGATTATTCCAATGAAGGTGTAAATTCGGGCGGAGTAGGAATGGTGAAATATTCGGATCAAAAAACGGGCTACGGAGGACGAAAATAAATTCCCCTTCCAGATGTAAGTTTACCTCACATCCGGAAGAGGTAGTTACATATAGTGTATATGTTTTATTTAACAGCCATCCTGTTTCATCCAAGAAGTGTTTTCATGGCTTCCCGGTTACGGTCGTTGAGAACATTCTTGGCCTCCGGCGTGTAGAGAAAATCGATATAATCCTGGTAGGTCTCGGTGATTACACCACGCACCATCTTCATGGTAGAGTTCATCATGCGGTTATCTTCAGTAAATCCTTCACTCAGGATACCAATCGAGGCCGGGAGCCATCGCTGCGGGAACATATCACCGTAACGCCCGTTGGTACGGTATTCGAGCAACTCAGTCTCAATAAGGCTGAGGGCTGCTTTAATACCTTCATCGGTAGACGGGTCGATAGAATTCTCTTTCATTATCCTCCTGACGGTTTCTTTGTTTGGGTAAAGAAGGACTATGGTATAAGGTTTCTGGTTATTGTAGAGCATAACCTGGTCAATGACTTTTGATTGTTCAGTAAAGGCTTCCTCGATGCCTTCCGGACTGTATTTTTCGCCATCATCGGAGATAAGCAGGCTTTTAAACCTGCCCAGAACGTAGAGGAAATTGTCCTTGTCGAGATAACCCATATCGCCGGTATACAGCCACCCGTCTTTCAGCGATTCGTGTGATGCTTCTTCGTTTCTCCAGTAACCCAGCATGACATTCTCTCCCCTGACTACAATCTCACCTTTCTCCCCAACAGGCAATACGTTACCATCATCGTCGCAGATAGTCACGTCCAGATTTTTCACGAGGAATCCCGACGATCCAAGCTTATGCGTATGAGCCGCATTAGAGCTGATTACCGGGGAGGCTTCGGAAAGGCCGTAACCCTGGTACATTGGTATCCCGATAGCGTAGAAGAAACGCTGCAGCTCTATGTCGAGCAGAGCCCCTCCGCCGACAAAGAAATCAAGGTTTCCTCCGAAGCCTTCCCTGACCTTCTTAAACAGGATGGTGTCGAGTAATTTTAAATAGGGTTTGAGAATGCTGCGCCAGCCTTTTCCGCGATCCCAACCGATACCATTATAGGTATAAGCCACATTTAGAGCATGGTTGAAAAACTTTTCCAGGACAACACCCTTTTCACGGATCCCTTTCTCTATATTTTTCCGGAAGTTTTTCGCCAGTGACGGAACGCTGAGGAGGAAATGTGGTTTTATCTCCTTAATGTTTACGGGGATATTCTTGAGTGTTTCCATTGGAGAGCTTCCGACCTGTACCGAAGCCATACTTGCTCCCGATGCAATAACAGCATAAATACCGGCCGTATGTGCAAAGGAATGATCCCAGGGCAGGATAAGAAGGGTGCAG
>DASQZK010000625.1:0-10418 GCA_035638735.1 Bacteroidales bacterium | reverse complement strand
ACAAAAGGTAATCGAAGTGGACACCCTTCTCCACCCAGGAGAGGGGCCGGGGGAGAGGTTAACCTTTTTCACCCCTCCCCAACCCCTCCCCTGAAGTTGAGGGGCAAGACGTTGCAGGGATGATGATGATTGCAATGCATTGTATATATGAACTGTTTATAAGACTGTTTTTTAAAGGACTCTATAAGAAGAAAATGTCATCGAAAACGGTCAAAAGGTAATCGGAGTGGACACCCTTCTCCACCCAGGAGAGGGGTTAGGGGTGAGGTTCTCTGAGTGTGAAAACCTTGTCCGATAACTGCATTGTTACAAAAATTTTAATTCCTCTTATGCATTCGTATACTACGGATTAAAATTTTTGCACGCTCCCGTTTAGAACGGACCAGGCTTTGTTCTCGAACATTTTGATCCAGACACCTGGACTTTATGGACAATCTCTACATAAGCCGATAAAGCCTTAGCTTTTGAAGCTGCTCATCCTGGATCAACATGGCACGGGAAAAGAGCAAATGGATAGGACAATCAGACTCTTGCTATTGTATAGAAACTACACGGGTGTAATAAATATACAATTGTAAATACAGGTGTTTTTTTGAAGGAATTAAATGCATCACGTTATCCAAAAACAACGATTTCCCTCTACGTCTAAGCAGGCAAATCAAACGTAAAGGAACTTCCTTTTTCTTCATTACTGTCGACTTTCAGGTCTCCGCCGTGTTTTTTCACGAATTCTTTACATACGATAAGCCCCAGTCCGGTGCCTGTTTCACCGTCGGTTCCTGATGTAGTGTGAAATTCATCGAGCTTAAAGAGCTTTTGCCGGTCTTTTTCCGACATGCCAATGCCGGTGTCTTTGACGCTGATAATTTTACGGTCATCTTTGTCCGTTACGGTTACGGTAACCTTACCCCCTTCGGAGGTGAATTTAATTGCATTGCTAATCAGGTTCCTGAGGATGGTATTGACCATGTTATAGTCGGCATGAGCCGTGATACCCTTCACTTCCGGGCCGGCAAGGTCGATTTTTTTGTTCTGGGCATTGACACTCAGCATCTGGAAGTTCTCTGTGATGATATCCGAGAGGTTGATTTCAGTCGGGTTGAATTTGATTTTGTTTGTCTGGGTACGTGCCCAATGCAACAGGTTTTCAAGAAGGGAGTATGCACTGGTGGACGAATCATTAATGAGCTGGATAAATTCGCGTTTCTTGTCTTCTTCGATAGAGTCGTAGCTTCGGGTAAGTAAATCGGAGAATCCCATAATAGAGTGGAACGGATTTTTCAGGTCATGGGCAATGATCGAAAAGAATTTATCCTTGGTAGCATTGAGTTTTTTAAGCTCATCCTGGTTTTTCTCGAGTTGTTTCTTTTGAACATTGATTTGTTGCTCGGCGAGCTTGATACCGGTTATGTTGGAATCGATGGCAATGATCCATACCAGGTTGCCATTGTCGTCAAGAACTGGAGAGATGGTTGTCTGGGACCAGACAGGCTTATTGTCCGCATCCATACTCATTGCTTCATAGATGTCAGGTCGCCTGGTCCTGATAACCTTGTCGAGCACCTCGTTGATTTGAGTGTTTGAAGATGCATCTCTGAGGTTACGACCGTATTTACTGATATAGGTATCCAGCTTCATGCCGTAGCGCTTCTCAAAACCGGTATTTACCCATTCAAAGTTACCGTCTTTGTCCATAATGACGATCACATTATCGGTTTTGCTGGCGACAAGCGAGAGTTTCTCAAGCTCTTTGTTAATGGTGATGAGATGTTCGGCCTGTGTTTGCAATTCTTCCGACTGTTGTTGGATTTCCTCCTGCCGTTCTTCAAGGAGTACATTGGCTTCCTGGAGATGTTCACTTTTCTCGATGAGTTTCTTCTCGAATGCTTTCTGCGGTGCGATGTCCCTGCCAATGCCAACAATTCCGATAACATTGCCTTTGTCGTCGTAGACCGGCACTTTGGTGGTTGAGATGATTACTTCCTTGCCAGTCGGATCAAGCCCTTTTTCTTCCTTATTGATGATCCTGATATTCTCATTCATGATCTTCTGCTCATCCCGGTAATATTCTTCGGCCATGGTTTTATCATAGAAATCGAAATCGGTCTTGCCGGTGAGTTCTTCGGGATTACTTGCGCCCATGATCTCGGCGACGTGAGTATTCCCGATAATAAACCTGCTCTTACGGTCTTTGATGTATATCCTGTCGGGCATGTTGTCGATCAGGGTTCTGAGCTGTTTCTTTTCTTCTATGACCATCTCGGTCTGGGTTCTCAGTTCCTCCTGTTGCTGAAGAATTTCTTCCTGGCGTTCCTCAAGAAGGGAATTGGCTTCATGAAGGGCATAGGTTCTTTTCTCAAGTTCTTCTTCCGATTTTTTCCAGGCCGTTACGTTCCGGCCAATGCCGACGAGGCCTATGACATTTCCTTCGTCATCGCGGAACGGGATTTTTGTGGTACTTACCCAGATATCATTTTTGGTTTCATCGAGCCCTTTTTCAAGCTGGTTTATCAATGGATTGCCCGTTGCCATTATCTCAATCTCGTTTTTACGGAATTCGTTGGCCAGCTTTTTCGGATAAAAATCATGATCGGACAGCCCGGTAAGCTCTTCTCCTGATTCCTTGCCAACCGTATGGGCGAGCTTTTTATTGGCAACGATGAATCGGCTGTCGAGATCTTTAATGTAATTGAAGTCGGGAAGGGTGTCGATAAGTGTGTAGAGAATATTCCTTGGACCCAGAGGCCCTTGTTTTTTAGCCAGATTGTCAATGAATTTCTTCTTTTTGTTGATGGCCGAAATTCTGACCATGAAAATAATGATAAGTACAACAAGCACCGTTGCAAAAAAGTGGTAGATCCACAGGTTTTCTGCAATAAACGTATTAATGGAGAGAACTGCCTTCAAACCGGCAAAACCATTTTGTACCGGCGAGATTATCTCCAGTGCATTATTTGTAGAAAAAAGGGCCTGCATTAACAGGGAATTTAATATCCTTTAACAATTATCCTTTGAAATGAAGTACTTTGACAGAGCACTTGCATCACAAATATATCTTTTTTCTTAGAAAAAAAAGGTATTTCATATTTTTTTTACACCAACCACCCTCGTATTGGTTATGACCTGTCATTTCGGAAAGCAGCTTCAAATTTATATCAAACTGCTACGGAGTTTTGCCAGGATTTCCGCTTTATTCAAACAATCCGGGCAGCCACAGGCTCAGCTCAGGAATATAAGTCACAAGGAGAAGCACGATGATCATGGCCGCAAACATCGGCAACAGTGGTTTGATCACTTTTTCGATCTTGATATCAGCGACGCTACAGCCAATAAACAGCACGGATCCAACAGGAGGAGTGCAGAGCCCTACGCTGAGGTTGAGGACCATGATAATGCCGAAATGAATGGGGTCCATACCCATCTGAGCCGTGACCACCGGGAGAAAAATGGGGGTAAAAATTAGGACGGCGGGTGTCATATCCATGAACACGCCAACAAACAGGAGAATGAAATTTATGATCAACAATATGACAAACGGGCTACTGCTGATATTCAGAAGTCCCTCACTTACATTCTGGGGAATATTCTCGTATGACATAATCCACGACAGTCCGATGGATGTGCCCACCAGCAAAAGTACAATGGCGGTTGTTCTTACCGAACGGAGGATGATGCCGGACATATCTTTCATTTTTATTTCCCCATAGATAAATGAAAGTATAAGTGCATATAATACAGCAACAGCCGATGCTTCGGTGGCGGTAAAATAGCCGGCCACAATGCCTCCGATAACGATTACCAGCATGAGCAGGGAAGGGATGGCATCGACGAATTTCAGCAGGCCGTTCAGTGCTTTTTCTTTTCTTTGGATGGAATACCTTACCAGGAACAGCAGAAGGGCCGATGCCAGGATGACGAGGATTGGAATGCTGACATTATGTGGGGCATGGTCGTAAAGACGTCGCAAGCCGATGCCTGCACCGATAAGCAGGGCGGTGATACCCAGGAATTTTGAAATGACTGAAACCACGCCACGGATGCCCCTGTTCTGATATACAAGCATTGACATGGCTACCAGCATGATAGACAGTCCGGTGAGAATGCCCGGGATATAACCGGCCAGGAATAGTGCCGTGATGGACGCCCCGCCACTGGCCAGAGAATACACAATAAGAATGTTACTGGGCGGAATGGAGAGTCCGGTGGTAGCTGACGTGATGTTCACCGCCGCCGAGAAGTTATCTTTGAAACCTTCCTTTTTCATCTCCGGTGTCATGATGGTTCCTATCGCCGAGGCTGATGCTGCTGCTGAACCCGAAATAGCCCCAAACAGCATGTTTGCGATCACATTTACAAATGCCAGTCCGCCAGGGAGCCCGCCAACAAGTACCCGGGCAAAATTGATCAGTCTCATGGCAATGCCGCCCGAGTTCATGATGTTTCCAGCCAGGATGAAAAACGGGATGGCCAGCAGGGCGAAACTGTCGAGACCGGTAGCCATACGCTGGGCAAAGGTTGTGAATGCCGGCAGGGAGTCGATCGAGAAAAGCATGGTGACAATGCCGGAAACACCAATGCTGAAGGCAATAGGAACGCCAATGGCGAGGAGGAGAACGAAACTTAATACGAGTACCAGTACTTCCATATTCCGGGATTCAAAAGGGTTAGTTTTTCTTGTAAATGACGTAAATATTGAACACGCTGTAATACATGATTAGCAGGCCGCTTAGTGGGAGTATGATATATACGAAGCCAAGCGGTAACTCCAGTGCAGCTGACTTTACATCGAGGGCAAAGCGGGTGTAAACCAGCCAGCTTCCGCCGATAACCATCACAAACAGGGCAAACAGGAAAACGATGATATTGATAACCCCTTCGAGCTGCTTCTTCCTGCTTTCCCTTGTTTTCTGAAGAAGAATGTCAATAGCCAGGTGCTCATTCCTGCCAGCTACGTATGCAGCCCCGAGAAGGCCGGTCCATATAAGCAGAAACCCTGCCAACTCGTCGGTAAACGAACTGGGCGAAGCCAGGATATACCTGCTGGCTACCTGCCATAAGACATCGATAACCAGTATCGACATGACAAATACAAGGACAACTTCTAACGTTTTATTCAGTTTGTGATTGAAATTCATAAATCGTGGTTGTTTAATCTACAGTTTTATTCCTGGCCTCATGTTTTCACACCATAACAGCATGCCTTTTAATCGGTGTTCCTGATGCGGTTGAGCAGGTTGTATACCCGGGGCTGGTCTCTGAACATTTCGTACATACCCTCCACTTTCTCGGCAAATGGCTTTTTATCGGGGTGAATGATGGTGACTCCGGCTTTTTCAACGGCCGCAAGTGATTGCTGGACCGATTTTGCCCAAAGCTCACGCTCTATACCGACCGACTCGTTGGCGGCCTGCTGAAGCCATTTTCTTTCCTGGTCGGTAAGGCTTTTCCATACCTTAAGGCTGATTATCAACACATCGGGTACCATGCTGTGTTCATTGAGTGAGTAATATTTACACACTTCATAATGATGTGATGTATAAAAGCTGGGTGGGTTGTTTTCAGCGCCGTCAACCACACCGCTCTGAAGGGCTGTATAAAGTTCACCGAACGAAATGGGGGTGGGTGATCCGCCGAGGGCTTTCACGAGTTCCATCGAGATCATGCTCTTCATAACCCTTATTTTCAAACCTTTCAGATCATCGGGTTTGTATATGGGTGTTTTAATGGTATAAAAACTCCGGCTGCCGGCATCGTAAAAGCAAAGCCCCCTGATCAAGTAAGGCTCGGGATCGGCCAGGAGTTCCTTTCCGATTTCGCCGTCGAGGACTTTAAAGGCATGTTCCTTCGATTTAAAAATATAGGGCAGGCCGAGGACTTTGTATTCTTCAACGAAACTTTCCATCACCGCGGCCGAAACCTTGGTAATGGCCAGGCTGCCTATTTGCAGCAGCTCAACGCATTGCTGCTCGGACCCAAGCTGACCTGACGGATAGATCTGTATTTGCAGTTTACCCCCGGAAAGTTCATTACACCGGTCGGCCATATACACCATAGCCTTATGCACAGGGTGTGATGGGTCCAGTCCGTGGGCCAGTTTCAATACTTTGGCTTTTTCTTTATGCGAGCACGACAGCAGAGTCACACTCAGCATGATAACCACAAACAACGTTCGTTTCATATAACTTTGCTCCTTATTGGCCGCGAATATTCCTGATACGTGCCAGGGTATTTTTCACGTTCTGTTCAATAGCTTTCCAGTCTTTTTGGTTTACAAGTTCTTTACTTATCAATTTTGATCCCATGCCCACGCATTTTACGCCGGCGCCGAACCAGGCCTTCAGGTTGTCTTCAGTGGAATCAACATCGCCGGTTGGCATGATGGAGGACCAGGGTGAAGGGCCCAGTATGGCTTTTACGAATTTGGGGCCGCCTACCGCCGAGCCAGGGAAGATCTTCACAATCTCGGCGCCGAGTTCTTCAGCCCGGGAAATCTCGGTGAGTGTTCCGCAGCCCGGCATCCACAAAATTTTGCGACGGTTGCAGGTCAGAGCCATGTCTTCTTTCAGTACCGGTGATACCACGAAGGCGGTTCCCAGCTGGATGTAGAGACTGGCCGTGCCTGCATCGACGACAGAACCCACACCGAGTATCATCTCAGGCAATTCCGTTGCCGCCCATTTATTGATTTCCGCAAAGACCTCATGGGCAAAATCTCCGCGGTTGGTAAATTCGAACAGCCGGCCTCCTCCAATGTAACAGGCTTTCAAAACTTCTTTCATTACCTGTACATCGGGATGGTACAAGACGGGTATCATACCCTGCTCCTGCATTTTGAAGGCGACATTGATCCTGGTAAAACGTGCCATACTTTTAAAAATATGTTTCGAAAATAATCAAAGTTACAGTTAATACAAGAAAATTATTTAATCCTGGATACACTTACAGGCTTTTCCAGGAGGGAGGCATCCTTACGAAGGACGGCGAGCACATTGTTAAGATCCTTAAATTCAGGATTCCCCGTGGCCCAGAACGCGTAGAACCAGTAGGTGGCAGGCACACCGGCATGGGTATCCAGTGTGGCGTAGTAGGTTTCGGTAATACCCTCACCGGTGTCGCGGGTCTTGTTATACCCATTAAGTTCATTATCGGGAATGAGCAGTACCATGGTCAGCATTGCTGTATCTTCCGACTGTACGGCATGGGTTAGCAAAGCCGTATAATGATCAGAGACTTTTTCGACGTAAAGGGAGTCGCTGTGTTTGTTTACGATACCGGTCACGAATGAGACATTCGCGGGGGCATGACCGATAACCAGGCTGCTTTTGTACCGGTATTTTCCGGCAGTGACAGATACGTACTGGTTGATGTCGAAGGTGTCGTTACCTGCCTTCCATTGGGGGAAACTGAGCATGAACTCGCTCTGCAACGGTCCCTCGAACATACGCATGAACGTGCCGTATCCGTTGTCGCCGATCCGGTAAAGAGAATCATTCTCCATAAGTGCCACCGACCCGGCCCCCAATGAATTACCTACCTTGAGGACGTCCATGCCCCATTGACTTTTGTCGTGGTAACTCTTACCTACCGTAAGGCTGTTAGCCATGACAATTTCACGGTCCAGGCCCACGCTGTCGAGGACCATGCCGGCTGCCTGTTTTCCAAAAATGTCGTTACCGTTGCGCAGGTCAAAATAATTTCGGAAGCCCACCTTGTCATTTTCCCATGCCGGGCCTTCCATCTGGAAAATGGTCGACGTGACTTCGGTTTTTGTGGTTTGCAGCCTGGTTGCGGTATCCAGTTCTGCCTGGGGATTACCAAGCCTGGAAAAGCGCAGGTTTGTCATAGGATTGAAAAACGGGTAGTCACCTTCAGGGGTAAATGTTACCGTTGCATCTTTCGTTCCGTTGGCAGGCAGATCAACAAGAACGAGGATATAATCGAGCGATCCGTCGTTATTGAAATCAACACACTGAGAAACAAGGGTGTCGGAGCCTGAGGTGAAAACAGGGCGTTTTCCGGCAGGGATTTTCCCTATTGAGTCGGTAAACGTGTTAACAGGTATTCTTACCACTTCTTCACTGAGTGGCCTGTTGAGCGGATTGGAGAATCTTATCGCGATATTTTCCCTGTTTGAGCACGATGTCAGCAAGGTAATGAATGCGATATTCAGAACAACAAAAAGCCTGGATTTCATAATGGTTGTTGAGTTTAAAGGTTTTGTAATCTGATGATAAGATACAAACGTTTATTCATTGGCAGGCTTCCCGATGGTGGCCAGGATACCTCCGTCGACATATACGACCATGCCGTTTACGAAGTCGGATGCCTTTGAGGCCAGGAATACGGCTGTGCCTGCCAGGTCGGATGGGTCTCCCCAGCGGCCTGCGGGTGTGCGCTGGATAATAAAGTCGTTGAAAGGATGGCCGTTTACTCTGATCGGGGCCGTTTGGTCGGTGGCAAAGTAGCCCGGACCGATGCCGTTGGCCTGGATATTATGCTTGGCCCATTCGGTAGCCATATTTTTAGTGAGCATCTTGAGTCCTCCCTTGGCCGCAGCATAAGCCGATACGGTGTCACGCCCCAGTTCACTCATCATCGAGCACATGTTGATGATTTTGCCATGTCCGCGTTTTATCATGCCGGGTACAATATGCTTAGCCATGATGAAAGGCGCTACCAGGTCGATATCCAGTACATCACGATATTCCTCCACCTTCATGTCGAGGATGGGGACACGCTTGATAATGCCGGCGTTATTCACCAGGATGTCGATGGGGCCGACTTCATCTTCAATTTTTCGCACATACTCCATAACTTTTTCTTCATTGGTGACGTCGAAAAGATAGGTATGGGCATGGATTCCGGCCGCTTTGTATTCTTCGGCTGCTTTCTCCAGTTTGTCCTGGAAGATATCGTTAATAATAATTTCGGCACCGGCACCGGCCAGACCTTTGGCAATGGCCATGCCCAGACCGTGGGTTGCGCCGGTTATTAGTGCTCGTTTTCCTTTAAGATTGAATAGTTCGAGTGACATAGTAATATGGATTTTGAAGGGTTAGCATTTCGTTTACTTGATATCGTTGATATTGACGGCATCCATGTCGCCATAGTCGAGGTTTTCGCCGGCCATTCCCCAAATAAAAGTATAATTACTGGTTCCGGCGGCGGCGTGTATAGACCAGGGGGGAGATATGACGGCTTCCTCGTTTTTCATCCAGATGTGACGTGTTTCCTGTGGTTGTCCCATAAAATGGCATATAGCCTGGTTTTCAGGTACTTCAAAATAGAAATACGCTTCCATACGACGGCTGTGGATGTGGGGTGGCATCGTATTCCAAACGCTTCCGTTTTTCAGTTCGGTCATGCCCATCTGCAGTTGGCAGGTTTGTATGACGCTGTTTACAAGGAGTTTATTGATCTTCCTGGCGTTGGAAGTCTCAAGGGAACCCAGTTCGGCCACGTCGGCTTCGGCCAGGGTAACCAGTTTTGTAGGGTAGGAGGTATGAGCCGGTGCCGAATTGATGTAAAAATGGGCCGGTTTATCTGTATCAGCACTGTTAAACACGACCTCTTTGGTGCCCATACCCACGTAAAGTGCTTCCTTGTAACCGATTTTCATATCCTTGCCATCAACGGTAATGACTCCGGCGCCACCTACGTTGATAACACCGAGCTCACGGCGGTCGAGGAAATGGCCCGATTTAAGCGGGTCGATGGTTTCAAGGGTCAGCCTTTTCCGCACCGGTATACAGCCGCCTACGATGAGACGGTCGTTGAACGAATAAACCAGGTTGATCTCATCTTCCTTCATGATACCGGAGGCCAGGTATTCTTTCCTGATTCTTTCTGTGTCGTACCGGCGGGCATCATCGGGATGGTTGGCGTACCTTATTTCATAATTAACTGCCATAATGTGTGTTATTTTTGTGATTAATTAATTTGTTTTCTTAAAGTTGAACCACGAACCACCAGTCTTGGTTTGATTACCTCCTGCCTGGTGCCTGGATTTTCGAGGCTGTCGAGGTAAAGGGAGGCCACTTTACGGCCCATCTCCTCTGAATTCTGGTCGGTGGTAGTGAGTCCAGGCTGGACGTATTCGGTAAATGGTTCATTGGCGAATCCGGCAATACCAATATCGGACGGAACAGAGAGTCCGAGTTGTCGTACTGCCAGGTAGGAGCCAAGTGCGGGGAAGTCGCTGGCGGCAAAAACGGCATCGAATTTTTTCTTTGATTTCAGCATTTCCAGCGTAATGCTGAAAGCTTTTTCACGGGTAAGGGTATCGGGAACGATCATGCCGGGGCAGGCTGAAATGCCGGCTTGTGCCAGGGCATCGAGATAGCCTTGTTTTCTTTGGCGGTATACACTGAGATTTTCCGGACCGGCTATATGAACAATGTGGCGGTACCCCTGGTCAA
>DASQZK010000624.1:0-4797 GCA_035638735.1 Bacteroidales bacterium | reverse complement strand
ACAACACCTGTGGCCCCGTTGATGGTAGCTGCCGATTCTTCATCCTGAGGACCCAGCACGGCTTCGCCGACATCCATTAAGCGCACAACCCTGTTGTCGGTCTGTTTAAGGATCATCTGGTTAAAGTCGTCCTCCGTCTCTAACCTGCCGTAAGTTTTCACAATCAGTTCAGTGGAGTTCCCACGGATCTTGCCTCCCGGCATTTCAACGTTCTCCCTGACCAGGGCAGCGTCCACATCGGATGCTGTAAGATTATAGGCGGCCATCTTTCCCGGATCAAGCCATAAACGCATGGCCGGTTTTTGCTGCCCGTAAATGAAAACCGCACTCACACCGGGGATGGTCTGCAGCTTTTCCTGGAGGATATTTTCGGCATAATCACTCAGCTCAATAGCATTCATGGCAGTGCTCTGGGCTATAAGATAAATGATGGGGTCACTGTTGGCATCGGCTTTCGTTACAATTGGCGGGGCATTGATATCCTGTGGAAGATTACGCATGGCCTGTGAGACCTTGTCACGTACATCATTGGCCGCCTTTTCAAGGTCGGCCCCCAGGTCGAATTCTACGGTGATGGAGCTGGAACCAACAGCCGACTGCGAGGTAATAGACTTGACCCCCTCGATGCCATTGATGGTTTTTTCGAGGGGCTCGGTAATCTGCGATTCGATGATCTCGGCATTAGCCCCGGTATATGCCGTGCGGACCGTGATGATTGGTGGATCGATGGCCGGGTATAAACGTACACCCAGAAATTTGAAACCAACAGCCCCGAGAAGTACGATAACCAGACTCATCACAATTGAGCCCACCGGCCGCTTTAATGCGATATCAGAGATCATACGGCACCAGTCTTAATGTTTGAATAAATCAGTTTCCGTCCTTCCTTCAAAAAGAGCAGGCCGTTGGTGATAATCGTGTCTCCAGACTGTATACCTTCAAGAATCTCTATATTACCGGACTGCCTGACGCCTGTTTTAACATCGATGATATGGGCTTTCCCCTTCCTGGCCACGATAAGACTCTTCTTTTGCTCGTGTGGTATTATCGATTTCGTGGGCACCAGCAGCGCATGGTCTTTTTCGCCAAGGTTTAGTGACACGTTTGTGAAAGCACCAGGGATCAGCGCCGGATCGGCACTTTTCACCAAAGCCCTCACCTTCAGATTACGGGTGTCAGCATCAATCCCGTGCTCAGTTGCAAATACTGTGGCTTCATATTCGTTATCCGTGTTATACAACGAGAAGCGAACTTTCATGCCGGGCCTGATTATGGGCCCGTATTTCTCGGGTATGCTGAAATCGAGCTTCAGCTTGCCGTTGCTTCGAATAGTAGCCAGTAAAGTGGACGTGGTAACCTGAGCACCCATACTAATATTACGCAGACCTACGATGCCATCGAACGGCGCGAGTACCATGGTTTTACGAATCAGTGCTTCCTGAATATCAATATCGGCCTTTAATGTTTCCAGCTGCAGCGAAGTTTGTTCATAATCGTTCTGACTAATGCCGTTTACCTTGAATAATTCCGACTGACGATCGAAAATCTGCTGCTGAATGGCAAGCTGACTCTTAAGTTTTTTTAGATTTGCCTGCAGGTCATCGTCGAATAATTTAACCAGCAAGGTCCCTTTCTTCACAAATTGCCCTTCCGGCAAATGCAGGTTCACCACCCGGCCGCCGGTCTCGCTCTTCAGGGCTACTTCGTCGTATGCAAGAAGCGAACCCGAGACCGAAATCTCATCGACAAGATGTGAGGGTTCAACAACAAGTGCATCGACCTTTAATAACGATTCAGCTTTTACAGGGGCTGCGTTGATCTTCTTTCCCGTCATAGATTTTTTAAACCCATAACCAAGAAGGATGATCAGTATCAATCCTGCAGAGAGTAATATCCAAAGCTTTACTGTCTTTTTCATTTCAACAGGTATAAAAATTGAGTCATAATGTTCGTACGATCTGTTAATGCCACCTCGTAGTGACCATGCAGAGCAAATCTGCGTTCGCCAGGCAAACAGGGCGAACGCATGTTATGATCCGGATTTTTGTGATGAGAGGTTTTTATCTATCTGACCAAGAAGCTCATAGAGTTCTTCAACCTTCTGTTCCGGTATGCCTTTCAAGGCCTGGCTAGCTGTTTCCTTCATAGCACGCTTTATATCGGGCAATATAGCTTTGGCTTTCGCCGTAACGGCCAGGCTCGTTTTCCGGTGGTCGTCATCATTCTGCATCCGTTCAACATAGCCGTTAGACGATAAATAATCGACAATACGCACTACCTGTACCTTATTACTGGCCAGTTTCCTGGAAAGTTCTTTTTGGGTCAGCTTCCCGTTACCTTCGTCAATAAGTAGAAGAGGGTAGTAGGAACGATCGATGTCGAGATTTGCGAGATTACGGTGAATATCAGCCAAAAATTTACGACTAATGGTAGCCATCAATCGTCCCACCGGCTCCCTAACGGTTGCATTGCTCATGACAGAGTAAAGGGTATAAATGAGAATCCAAAATTAACCATTATTATTAATTGTTAACAATGTTAACTAAATTTTTCTCTGCTTTTTACACGCCCTGGCATTGGGTATTCCACAAGCACTGCCAACATTTGGAAGGGCTCATGTGTTTCTACTACGGGGAAATGAAAAGACGGCATAAAAACCATACAATTATGGAAAATTCGATCACTATTGAAAATCGGGATATCCCCCTATTAGGCCTTGGGACCTATGGTATGACGGGTGAGAGCGGGATAAAGGGTATTGTGGAGGCTGTTGAAACCGGTTACCGTCATTTTGATACCGCCCAGATGTACAATAACGAGGAAGAAGTAGGTGAAGGTATCAGACGCAGTGGCATCGACCGTAAAGAGGTTTTTATTACCACGAAGATCAGCGCCTATAACCTCGACCCCAACGATGTCGACAGTTCAACCCGGCGAAGCATCGAAGAACTCGGTACCGGCTATGCCGACCTGTTGCTCATTCACTGGCCTACTCCGGGTATGGATATGGAAGCGACCCTTAACGCTATGGTTAACCTCAAAGAAGAGGGGCTGACAAGGCATATCGGCGTGAGTAACTTTAGTGCCGGGATGTTCAGGCAGGCCATCTCTCTGGCCCCCGTCATCTGCAACCAGGTTGAATTTTCACCTGTTGTGTCTGAGTTTGAGAACCTGGAAGTTGCCCGCGAGCATAACCTCATGCTCACCGCCTACAGCCCACTGGGCAAAGGACGTATTAAAACCAACGCTCTGTTAACAGCCATTGGCAAAACCTACAACAAGACGGCCGCCCAGGTAGCCTTGCGCTGGTTGCTCCAGCTTGGGCATGTATCGGTCATTCCTAAAGCATCGGATGCCCGGCACCGTGAAGAAAATTTTGCCGTCTTCGATTTTGAACTCAGTAACGAAGATGTGGGCAAAATAACCTCGGAACTGAACCACGATGCATAAGGCATGAAGCACAATAAGACAAAATCCTCTTTCGGGGAAAAAGACATATTTTTATTCACCATCTAAAACAACAATTAGTATGAAAACAAGTAAAGGAAGTGCAATTTGGAGAGGGAATCTGAAGGATGGAAAAGGAAATATGAAACTGCCTTCGGTGAGCAATGAACTGGCATTCAGTTTTTCTTCGCGTTTTGAAGACGGCGACGGGGCCACACCTGAAGAGTTGATAGCCGCTGCACATGCAGGCTGTTTCTCCATGGCCCTGTCTAATTTGCTGGCCGAAAAGGGCTATAAGCCAAAAGCAGTATCTACCGATGCTAAAGTGACCATCGATAAGAAAGGGGACGGCTTCGGAATCACTAAAAGCGAGTTGTCAACCCGTGCCGAGATAGCCGGCATCAGCGACGATCAGTTCCAGGAACTGGCCAGGACGGCTAAGGAGAATTGCCCTGTTTCCCAGGCATTGGCCTCGGTAGATATCAGCCTGGAAGCAAAATTAATTTCAGAATAGCTTCACATTAAAAATGTCGATAGTGATGTTTTGTGTTGCACATCCCTACGATAATGTAAATGTGAATGAATGCCGATTCGTTAATAAAGTGAGTCATCTCGAAGTCCAAACCCTGATCGGGCAGAGTCGTAAAGCTGAGATGACAGGTTACATATTCACAGTATGTTAACGATACTTATCAGTGGTATGTGCGGCTGGATTCCCTGCCAGGTGACCGGGGGGTAGCGGGGGATGGTTTAGGTTGTTAACTTCGCTGAGATGACCAGTTGCACATACATGGTATTTTGCTGATACTTGTCATTGGTAGGAGAAAAACGACTGAGAAATCTCCCCTTGTATACTCAATGTATCTCTTCAAGGGGCTTTTGTGTATATATTACACACTGATTGTGTAAATATTTTACAGTTTCATTAGATATTCACTGCCTAAAGAAATTTAACCACAACCATAAGGTCGCTGCCTTCACCGGTGATAACCGCATATTTTGAACCATTGACAGAATCAAAAGTTACGGGAACATCTTTATTGTCGAGGGTGGCAGTAGCATTTTTTGTACCTTCGGGGAAGGGCAGTCTGAGAGTGAAGTGATCGAATAATCCGTTCGCCGACACCGTCATTTCTTTTTTATCTTTCTTATAGGCGTATGAATAATTCACCTGGTTTCCATCGCTGCCATAACCCACCTTAACCGAAATTTTGTTAATGCCGGCAAAGTACCAGCGCGGTGATAATTCAACATGGCGATAAAGAACCGATTTATCAACCACTCCGGCGAGTCCTTCTACCAGCGCGCTGACGAATGCAGCCTGCCCCCATTCGTCCGGGATAGCTTCAG
>DASQZK010000623.1:0-10378 GCA_035638735.1 Bacteroidales bacterium | reverse complement strand
CCAAACCTACCTCGACGATGTCCTCGGACACACCCCGATGAATAAAATCGGTGAACCGGAAGATGTTGCCTCACTGGCTGTATTCCTGTGCCTGCCGGCAGCCGGATATATTACCGGACAGTGCATTGCCGTTGACGGTGGCTTCACCGTTAACCTTTTCTGAACCATTTCCGGATCGGGCGTATTTTCTCACTAATATATTTAAAATTAAATATTTACTAATATTTCAACCATTGTATATGAACAGCCGCGTTTTCTCTCTCGTTTTCACACTCACCTTCACCCTAACCAATACTCTCAGCGCACAAGTTAAAAAAAGCGAAATCAGCCTCGATGACATATATGTCGACGGTCTGTTCCAGTCACAAGCGGTTGATAATATCCGGTCACTGAATGACGGTAAGCATTTTAGCATACTGGAGGAGGGAAAAAGGATATCGGCCTACAGCTATGAATCGGGCAGGTTCACCAGCACACTGATGGATTTGAGTACTCTGCCCGAGGCTCCGTTCACCGCCATTCATGAATATGAACTGAGCCCGGATGAATCAAATATCCTGCTGGTCACAAAACCGGAAAAAATTTACAGGTATTCATTCAGCGCCAGCTATTATATATTCAACAGGAAGACTAACTCACTCCAGGCGTTGTCGCCATACGGAAAACAACGCCTGGCCACTTTTTCACCCGATGGAAAAAAAGTGGCATTTGTCAGGAATAACAACCTTTTTATTAAGAATTTAGAAACATCGAACGAGGTACAGGCCACTTTTGACGGTAAGGCCACTAAAATCATTAACGGTGCTCCCGACTGGGTATATGAAGAAGAATTCGGCTTTACCAGGGCGTTCGACTGGTCACCCGACAGCCGGAAGATTGCCTATTACCACTTCGATGAACGTGCTGTGAAAGAAATGGATCTGACCATCTATAACAGCCTTTACCCATCTCATTATGATTACAAGTATCCCAAAGCCGGGGAAAGGAATTCCGTGGTAACCATTCATTTACTGGACATTGAGAGCAACAAGGACATTATGGTATACACCGGCTCAGAAACCGATCAGTATATTCCAAGGATAAAATGGACGTTCGATCCTTCTGTTCTAAGTATCACAAGGCTTAACAGGCTTCAGAACCATCTGGAAATACTTCATGCCGATGCAGGTACCGGTCAGTCAAAAATTGTCTACCAGGAAACAGAAGATAAATACATCTCCGAGGCTACCGATGATATGATCACGTACCTCGGTAATGGTCGCGATTTCATCATTATGAGCGAGAGAGACGGATGGCGCCACCTTTACCTGTATAACTTTCAGACAGGAACAATCAGTCCTGTTACCACGGGCAGGTACGATATAGACAAGCTTATCGGCTACGACCGGAAAACCGGGAAAATTTATTTTACCTCGCACGAAAGGTCACCGCTAAACCTGGATGTGTATTCCATCACGACAGACGGCAGGAATAAAACCAGGCTTACCAGCCATAAAGGGTGGAACGAAGCTGTGTTCAGCAAAACCTACCGGTATTTCATCAACACCTGGTCCGACATCAACACCCCGCCTGTAACAACCCTGAACGATTCGGAAGGTCATTTGATAAGGACACTGCAGGATAACAGGGAGCTGAAAACCCGCATGCAGGACAAGGGATTTTCCAACGTAGATTTTTTCTCCGTTCAGCCCCCCGGCGAGGATACGCTGTTCGGATATATCCTCAAGCCCCCCGGCTTTGATCCGGCCAGAGCCTATCCCCTTTTCATGTATGTATACGGCGGTCCTGAATCCCAGAATGTAAAAGATGAATATCTCAGCAGGATGCCATGGTTCCAGCTTTTGGCGCAGAAAGGGTTTGTAGTAGCCTGTGTCGACAATCGCGGTACCGACGCCCGTGGTGAAGCGTTCAGGAAGTCGACCTACATGCAGCTGGGACGGCTTGAAACTGAGGATCAATTGTTTGTTGCCCGCTACCTGGGAGCGAAGCCATGGATAGATAAAGAAAGGATAGGCATCTTCGGTTGGAGCTATGGTGGATTTATGAGCCTTTCGTGCCTGTTCAAGGGAGATGATATTTTCAAGATGGCCATCGCCGTGGCCCCGGTTACCAACTGGCGCTTTTACGACACGATCTATACCGAGCGTTTTATGAGGACACCAGCCGGGAACCCGGAAGGCTACGATCATAATTCTCCCGTATTTTTTACCGATATGACGAAAGGCAAATTACTCCTTATACATGGTATGGCTGATGACAACGTCCACCTGCAGAACTCTGCCGAGCTCATCAAATCACTTGTTTTCAATAACAAACAGTTTGACATGCAGTTTTACCCAAACCTCGACCACAGCATACACGGCGGTAATGCCACCCTTCACCTTTATACCCGAATGACCAGATTTATTGAGGGAAACCTATAGGGAGGTAAGAAAAAGAAAAAGTGTCCGCCCGAACCTGAGTTGACAGTTATCCCCGGAACTTCAACCAATATTGACGGACACTTTCAAAAATCACTAATTGTTGATTAATCGAGAATGATATTATGCTGATGCTTCCTGTTATCTACTTCCAGAATTAGTTTGTACGATCCCGGACTGAGTATACTCAGATCCAGCATAAACGTATCACCCTTTGCGGCACGGTTAATACGTTTAAGAATCAGCAAGCTGCCTTCGGCATCGAGTACACTGAGCTTGCTCTCCTTGTCACAGTTCTCACTGAATTCGAACCAGATTTTATCTCTTAGCGGTTCGGGATAGATCTTCATCATTTCAAGTTAGATTTTCGCTGCATGGTTAAAGTAATGACCGAAAAGTGAGTCTGTAACCACCAATTTCTATTCGATGTAAATCTAAGTAAAAGTGGATTTCGGGTATTTGCAAATAATAAAATCCTTGTGTCAAAAGGTAAAAATTTGCCCTGTTTAGGTCTTTTTGCGTATCTTAGCAACTAGAAGAATAAAACACGCCCTCCAGGTAAAAATCCGGATATGTTAAAAACTGCCATTGTACTTAATCCGGTTTATGTAACCCTGTTCTGGGTTCTGATTTTTCTACTGACACTCAGGTCGGGGAAAAAACCAGGAAGAATCCTCTTTATTTTTATGCTGGCAGCTTTTGTGCTGTACTCATCGCATGCTTTATATTTCTCGGGATTTATGCTGGCATACTCGTATATCGACGGCTTGTATCTTTTCTGTTCTTTATCGGTATACCCGCTGTTCTATTTTTATGTCCGCTATCTTACGACAAAAAGCGGCGTTCCTCCCGTTCAACTTCTACATCTGATTGTACCAGTCCTCTTCGCCGTTGTACAATATTCTCTGTACTCGGGTTTGAGCCATGCCGACCGTTTAGACTATTTCCTGATGGTGAAGGATGACCCCACATTGGTCCGGGGCCGGTTCTTCCTGCTTTACCTGAACAGTCGCATTGCAAGGTATGTTTTTGCCGTCCAGGTGGTTATATACATCAGTCTATCGTTGAAACTGCTTAAAAAACAACGGCAACAGGTGGCCGAAATGTTTTCAAATGAAGAACGTTACGGCCTGGGCTGGGTCAGAACAATTACGCTGTTCATGATATTAATGGCCTTGACCAGTTTTTCACTTGCTCTGGCGGGAAGAGAAACTTTTGCACGGCATGAAGGCTGGTTACTCATACCTTCAGTACTGATAAGCCTGTTGCTTTTTGGCATTGGCTATATCGGTCATATTCAGCTCCGTAAAACTGAACTCATTTCCCCCATCATCGACCGGGAAGAAAGAAGAACTGCCCCTGTTACTGCAGTAGACGGATTACGCAGCAAATTCAATGTTTACTTCGAGTCGCATAAGCCATACCTCGACAAAGACCTTAAAATATGGGATGTCAGCCGCGAACTGGGCTCTAACAGGACCTATATATCGCGAATCATCAACGAGGAATATGGGATGAACTTTACAAGTTTCGTAAATCGTTTCCGCATTGAAGAAGCCAAACGGTTGATTAAGGAGGACACTAAAAGCCGGCTTACCTATGAACATATTGCTGAAATGTCGGGGTTCGGATCGATCAATTCCCTGATAAGAGCCTTCAAAGAATTCGAGTCGGTAACACCCGGGCAGTACCGTTTAAAGATCGGTAGCCAGGGAAAAAAAACATAGTAAACCGCGAAAAAATGCCCGCACCTGTTTTAATCATTTTACCTCCGGAATTGTTAAAACTAAAGGAATTTAACTAATTTTGCCCTTCGATAAAAAAATCAAGGTATACCAATGATAAATATTACATTTCCTGATAAATCAGTACGAGAATATTCCGAAGGTTCCACAGGACTTGACATCGCAAAGAGCATCAGCAACAGCCTTGCCAGGGAAGTCCTGTCGGTAAGTGTCGACAGAGAGATTTGGGATCTGGACCGGAAGATCTTCAAAGATGCAGAGGTCAGGTTTCACAAATTCGATGACGCCGAGGGAAAGCATGCCTTCTGGCATTCATCGGCCCACCTGATGGCCGAAGCCCTTGAAGAACTTTATCCCGGCATCAAATTTGGTATCGGGCCGGCCATTGAGAATGGTTTCTACTATGATGTTGATCCAGGCGACGGTGTGCAGATAAGTGATCTCGACCTTCCTAAAATAGAAAAGAAAATGAAAGAGCTGGCTTCGCAGAAAGAAGCTTTCACCCGCAAGGAAGTCAGCAAGAAAGAAGCACTTGAATTTTTCGGCTCCAAAGGTGATGAATACAAGCTGGAGTTGATCAACGACCTCGAGGACGGCACCATCTCCTTTTACAGCCAGGGCCATTTCACCGATCTTTGCCGTGGTCCACACCTGTCCGACACCTCTGCCATTAAAGCCGTGAAATTGCTCAGCGTGGCCGGTGCTTACTGGAGAGGCGACGAGAAAAGAAAGATGATGACCCGTATTTATGGCATCAGTTTCCCCAAACAAAAAATGTTGGATGAATACCTCGAGATGCTCGAAAAAGCTAAAGAGAGGGATCACCGTAAAATAGGCCGTGAACTTGAACTGTTCACCTTTTCCCAGAGGGTTGGACAAGGTTTGCCTTTATGGCTTCCCAAAGGAGCCAGGCTTCGTGAACGGCTTGAAAATTTCCTTAAGAAAGTACAGGTATCGTATGGTTACCAGCCGGTTATAACCCCTCATATCGGGCAAAAGGAACTCTATGTCACCTCGGGGCATTATGAAAAGTATGGAAAGGATTCCTTCCAGCCCATAACGACCCCCCAGGAAGGCGAGGAATTCCTGCTGAAGCCCATGAATTGCCCCCATCATATCGAGATATACCGGTCGGGCCAGCACAGCTACAAAGACCTGCCTATCCGTTACGCCGAATTCGGAACGGTATACCGATACGAGCAAAGCGGTGAACTTCACGGACTCACCCGGGTGAGAGGGTTTACCCAGGATGACGCCCATATTTTCTGCCGTCCCGATCAGTTGAAAGATGAATTCAAGAATGTAATGGATATCATTTTTACCATATTCAAAGCTCTCGATTTTAAAGATTATAAAGCCCAGATCTCGCTCCGTGATCCCGACGACCATACCAAGTATATCGGGAGTGATGAAAACTGGGAAAAAGCAGAAAGAGCCATCATTGAAGCCGCCGAGGAAAAAGGCATGAATGCCGTAGTCGAATAAGGGGAAGCGGCGTTCTATGGGCCTAAACTCGACTTTATGGTAAGGGATGCTCTTGGCCGTGAATGGCAGCTGGGTACGATCCAGGTCGATTACAACCTCCCCGACCGTTTCGAACTTGAATACGTGGGGTCCGACAACCAGAAACACCGCCCGGTCATGATCCATCGGGCTCCTTTCGGATCCATGGAACGCTTTGTTGCTGTACTCATTGAACATACCGCTGGTAAATTCCCGCTTTGGCTCACCCCCGACCAGGTTGTGGTATTGCCAATCAGCGAAAAATATGAGGATTATGCCAAAAAAGTTTTAAATTTCCTAAATAATTGCGATATTCGCACTCTAATTGACGACAGGAACGAAAAAATAGGTAAGAAGATAAGAGACAATGAGTTAAGGCGCATTCCCTACCTTCTTATCATAGGTGAAAAAGAACAGGACAGTGGAACAGTTTCTGTCAGACGACAGGGCGAGGGTGATAAAGGCACAATGAAATTAGAAGAATTTGCCGGTTTCATCCAGTCCGAAGTCAAGCAACAGCTTGAAGAAATAAGTAAATAAGAGTAATAACCAAAAGAAAGGAGGAACGAGCTATAGCCGGACCTGCATTTAAAAGAGGACATCGTCAACCAAGAAGGGAACAGCATCCCCACAGAATCAATCGTGAAATCAGGGTAGATGCCGTGCGCCTCGTTGGAGATAACATTGAAGACCCTGGAATATTTACTGTTCCTGAGGCACTGAAATTAGCCGACAGTATGGAACTGGACCTCGTGGAAATCTCCCCGAAGGCCGATCCGCCGGTATGTAAAATCGTCGACTATCAGAAATTTCTTTACCAGCAGAAGAAAAAGCAAAAGGAGATGAAGGCCAATGCCGTAAAGGTCGTGGTCAAAGAAATACGATTTGGTCCAAATACCGATGAACACGATTACAATTTCAAATTGAAACATGCCCAGAAATTCCTTGAAGAAGGAGCTAAGCTAAAGGCATTCGTGTTTTTTAAAGGTCGGACCATCCTGTATAAGGAAAAAGGTGAAATACTCCTGCTTCGACTGGCCCAGGATCTTGAAGAACACGGTAAAGTGGAACAGATGCCCCGACTTGAAGGGAAAAGAATGACGATGTTCATCGCACCTAAAGTAAAAAAGAAGTAATCATTTTATAGTTATCATTAAACGATAGAAGAATGCCAAAGATGAAAACGAATCCCGGGGCCAAAAAGAGGTTTACCCTTACAGGAACGGGAAAAATCAAGAGGAAACATGCTTATAAAAGTCACATCCTGACTAAAAAAGCAACGAAAAGGAAGAGGAATCTGACTTATTTCGACACTGTAAACAAAGCAGATGAGAAGAATGTCAAGCTTCTTCTCGCTATGAAGTAATTCATTTAGTTTAACCGGAGTGTACAGCCAGAAAGCGTCGTCCAGACCGCTTGCACTCAAAAAACAAAGAAAAAATGCCAAGATCAGTAAACTCTGTGGCTTCAAAGCAGAGGAAAAAGAAGGTTTACAAACTTACAAAAGGATCCTTCGGAAGAAGGAAAAATGTTTGGACGGTAGCCAAGAACTCGATGGAAAAAGGGTTACAGTATGCTTACCGCGACAGAAGAAACAAAAAGCGTGAATTCAGAGCGCTCTGGATTCAGAGAATTAACGCTGCAACCAGACTGCATGGTATGTCCTATTCTGAATTCATGGGACTCATGCATAAGAAAAATATAGTTATCAGCCGGAAAACACTGGCTGACCTGGCAATGAACAATCCCCAGGCATTTGAAGAAATCGTGAACCAGGTTAAAGCCTGAGTTTTTTTTCATTTAGATGTTAAAAATAAACGGCCGTCTCATGTTAATTACTGAGACGGCTTTTTTTATTTAGTAAATGACCTTCCTTAAAATTAAAAAAAACTAAATTTAAACCTTTAACCAGAAAAGATTGCTGAATATGAAAATCGCTCTTATCGGATATGGCAGGATGGGACATGAAATCGAAATGATTGCCCTGGAAAGAGGTCATGAAATCTCCCTGGTTATTGACCTGGATAATCCCGGGGACCTGGCGCCCGATAAACTGGGAACCGTTGATGTTGCCATTGAATTTACCACACCCACTTCGGTCATTGGAAATATTAAAAAATGTTTCGATGCCAGCGTACCTGTTGTGGCAGGAACCACCGGATGGCACGAAGAACTTGGTGAAATCAGCGAATTATGCCAAAAGAAAGACCAGTCTCTCTTTTACGCTTCCAATTTCAGCATTGGCGTAAACATCATGTTTGCCGTGAATGAATACCTTGCCGGGTTGATGAATGGTGTTGAACAATACGATGTTTCCATCGACGAGACCCATCACACCAGGAAGCTGGACGCCCCCAGCGGCACGGCAATCAGCATTGCTGACCAGATTCTCAAATCGCTCTCCAGAAAAGAAAAATGGTCGCTTGGGAAAGCCGGTACCGATAAAGAAATCGTCATACAAGCTCACAGAGAAGGAGATGTGAAAGGTATCCACGAAATTAAGTATGAATCGGATGAGGACATAATTACCCTCAAACATGAAGCAAAATCAAGAAAGGGATTTGCAATGGGAGCCGTATTGGCCGCAGAATTCATCCGGAATAAAAAAGGTGTGTTCACCATGCGTGATCTCATGGGAATTTAGTCCTCTATGAAAGACAAGCCTAAAATATCCGATTATATTCAACTGATTATTTGGTCCCTGCTGTACATCGTTTTCCTGGCCTGGTTCAGAGTATGGATCTTACTGCCGGGCGAATTGTTTATTATCGATGCCTTTATCACCCGTTTCATTCCCTGGAAAAAAATCAACCATTCGGTCAGAGTGCCTGAAAAATACAGGGGAACAGCAGAATGGACCAGGGCAATCCTTATTGCACTGGTCATCACACTCAGTGTACGGATACTGTTCATCGAAGCTTACAAGATACCGACTCCCTCAATGGAAAAAACACTGCTTGTCGGCGACTACCTTTTTGTCAGCAAGATTGCCTACGGTCCGAAGCTGCCAAACACGCCCCTGTCGATACCTTTTATGCCCAATATGTTTCCAAATGGTGAACGGACTTTTTCAACCAAAATACAGCTGCCTTACATCCGGCTTAAAGGATTCGGACATGTAAAACGTAACGATGTCATCGTATTTAATTTTCCCGAAGGCGATACCACCATTGTTGAATACACCGGGCAAAGCTATTACCGCCTGTTGCGACAGTACGGCCGCGACTATCTCTTCAAACGCTACCATGCCATTGTTAACCCCGTCGATAAACGTGAGAACTATATCAAACGTTGCGTCGGGCTCCCCGGCGATACCGTTCTTATAACCCGGGGCGTGGTCTTTATTAACAATGAAAAACTGAAGGAACTGCCTACCCAGCAGTTCAAATATTATGTGAGAACGCGTAATAGCCGGCTCAGTGATTCTGTTCTCCTGAAAGCCGGTGTAGTGCCCGGAGAGGTCACCTATAACCCCACCAGTTCACTGCATATCATTGCGCTGACCCATGACGGGGCAGAATACCTGAGAAAACTGCCCCAGGTGAAAAGCATACAACGGTATGTCGAGCCGCAGGTATCCTTCCGCAATACCGAGATTTTTCCACACACCCCCTACAACCGCTGGACTGCCGACGAGTTTGGCCCATTGGTGATACCCGCAAAAGGGTTAACCATGGAAATCAATGAAAAGAATCTCCCTTTTTACAAAAGAGTCATTTCCGTTTATGAAGGAAACAGCCTCGATGTTATTGATGGTGAGATATACATAAACAGCGTTGTTTCCCGTTCTTATACTTTTAAAATGAATTACTATTTTGTTTTAGGAGATAACCGGCATAATTCGGCTGACTCACGTTTCTGGGGCTTTGTCCCCGAAAATCATCTGGTTGGAAAAGCAGTTTCTATCTGGTTTTCCAAAGATCCAAACGAAACTATTTTTCAAGGTTTACGATTAAACCGCATGTTTAAATCAATTAAATAATCCATTATGTTAGATTTCTTAAGGAATAAGTACTACAGATTTGGTATCGTTACTCTGCTTTATGTACTTTTTGTTATCTGGCTCAGAAATTACTGGTTTCTGCTCGGTATACCCATCATTTTTGATATGTACATCACCCAAAAGGTGAATTGGACATTCTGGAAAAAACGGGAAGGAAAAAATAATGTCGTTGTGGAATGGCTCGATGCACTCATCTTTGCCGTTGTAGCCGTAACCCTTATAAATATTTACCTTTTCCAGAATTACAAAATCCCAACCCCTTCCATGGAGAGCACCCTCCTGGTTGGCGACCATCTCTACGTGAGTAAAGTGGCCTACGGCCCCAGGGCTCCAATTACGCCTCTCTCCTTTCCGTTCGCTCAGAACAGGATAATGAACACAGAGTCGTACCTGAAATGGATCCAACTCGATTATAAACGACTCAAGGGTTTCGGCCATGTCAAACGGAACGATATCGTCGTTTTTAACTTCCCGGCGGGCGACACTGTGGCCCTTGAAAATACCTCAACCAGTATCTATAGTATTGTCAGACAGGCTGCCATGGAATCGAAAATGAAAGATATTACGGCAGGACGACCGGAAAAATCCTGGGACGAATACCTGGCAGAAGCCCACGATCGAGTTTTTAACGTGGCCCATATTGTCGTGAGGCCTATCGACAGAAAAGACAATTATATCAAGCGTTGCGTGGCTCTGCCCGGCGATAG
>DASQZK010000622.1:0-2693 GCA_035638735.1 Bacteroidales bacterium | reverse complement strand
CGCATACCATTGGTGAATTTGGCGTTGTCCTCATGATAGGCGGCAACATACCAGGTAAAACCAGGGTAGCATCTATTGCAATTTACGACGAAGTAGAGGCGCTGAATTACCACGCGGCCAACTTTTATTCGTTCATATTGTTCGCAATAACCTTTGCCGTATTACTTACCGTTTACCTGGTTAACGGGGGATATTTAAAACGTTTCTGGAAGTGATTAAATTAGATATTCATAAGGTACTCCGGGCAGCCGATGGGGAAATGAACCTCGCTGTGAATATTGAAATATCGAAGGGGCAATTAGTCACCATTTATGGGGATTCAGGCGCCGGGAAAACATCCATTCTCCGTATTCTTTCAGGGGTACTCGTCCCAGAGGCAGGTGAAATCATTGTCGATGGGGAGCCCTGGTTCGATTCATCCCGTAACATTAATATACCTCCCCAAAAAAGAATGATTGGCTATGTATTCCAGGACTATGCCTTGTTCCCTAATATGACCGTTCGTGAAAACCTGGCGTTTGCCCTCGGTAGTGGCCATGACAATAAAATCATTAACCGGTTAATCGAAATTATAGAATTGAAAGAACTGCAGGACCGTTATCCCGGAACGTTGTCGGGTGGTCAGCAACAACGTGTGGCCCTGGCAAGGGCCCTGGTACAAAAACCCAAACTTCTGTTACTCGATGAACCACTTGCTGCACTGGATATAAAAATAAGAATGAAGTTGCAGGATTATATTCTGAAAGCTCACCAGGAATATGGTCTTACGACTATACTTATCAGTCATGATATCGGGGAAATTATAAAGCTCTCCGATTATGTTTTTATTCTCGAGAAAGGCTCAATAAAGCGAAAGGGATCCCCTGCCGAGGTTTTTATAAACAAGCAGATAAGCGGCAAATTCAAATTTACCGGGGAGGTATTAAGACTCGAGAGGCAGGACGTCATTTGCATTGTTACCGTCCTGATCGAAAACACAGTGGTCAAAGTCATCGCTCAACCCGAAGAAGTAGATACCCTGAAAGTCGGAGATAAGGTAATGGTGGCATCGAAAGCGTTTAACCCGATTATTTATAAGGTTAATGGCGGATAGGAATTTAGGATTGTCTCATGTTGTTTCGGGGGCGCTTTTCGTTGCAAAGTCAGGCGTATACTTTCAATACTATACATCAACATGACAGCTTTTAGATGGCTACTATACAGAGTTTTCATTCCGGCTATTTCAATACTTGTACTTGATCCTTATGGTTTGGGCTATGAAGCCGGTACAGCAGGAGTATCCCTGATTGAAGGGAGGGATATTGCATTTAATGGTAAGAAAGAACCTTCGGACGGTAATTTTGTTTTCGACCTTACGGATATCCTTGATGAAGATTACGAAAGGCCCTGGAATTTGAGGATTATAAATAAAGGTCCTGATCCGCTGATTATAAAAAAAATTGAAATTTAAATTTATCAACAGGCGAAATCCACAGTGACGATTCCCTGCCTGTTACTGTTATAGACAATGAAATTGTCAGGTCTGTCAGGCATGATATGTAAGGCAATTTTTATATAAAGATTGACCGTGATGGAATTAATGTGTAACTTATATCTTTAAATATCAGTATTTTCATTACCAGGGAATAACTAATAGCAACACCATGGGAATGACCATCCATTATAGCGGACGTTTTAAAGAAGGTGCTTCACTTTCAAAGATGATACGTGAGGTGCAGGATGTGGCTGAAGCCAATAATTGGAAATTTCACGTTTTTAACCCGGAATTTCCTCACGACATTCCACCCGGCGTGGATAAGAACCTTTACGGCATAATTTTCAGCCCTCCCGAATGCGAACCGGTCTGTCTTACATTCCTGTCGAATAAAAGAATGACCGGTCCCACCCAGGTCGAACATTTTTTGGAGGCACCAAATGAAGAAGAACGAAAATTTGCCTACATGCTTTTCACCAAGACTCAGTATGCGGGAACGGATATACACAAACGGATAATTCATCTTTTTAAATACCTTGATAAACAATACTTTGATGAATTCGAAGTACACGATGAAGGAAAGTATTGGGAAACCGGAGACTCCCACATTCTCGAAAAAACATACAGGAAATACTGTAACGCCATTGACAGTTTCAACGATGCCCTTCAAAACCTACCCAATAAAGAAGGAGAAAACCTGGAGGAATATCTAATGAGACTGGCCAGAATGGTCAACAAGGGGAAGAAAGATTAATAGAATCGGGCTGTTACACTGTCATTCCCTCCCTGGCAGTCAGTGTCTGTAAGAAAACGCGTGACCCTTCGGCTTCACTCAATGACCGTGATTTCAGCCCTTAGCGTAAACTTTTCGGATAGTGGTATTTTGATGACGCTGACCAATGAACTTATCCCTTCCAATGCAGTTATTCTAGGTAAGTTATTGCATCAAATTCGGTTTGCTAAACCAAATAAATACAAAACACTATGAAATACATAAACCTTGGGAATACCGGTGTATTAGTCTCCGAGTTATGCATGGGTACCATGACATTTGGCGGCCAGGGTTACTGGACAGCCATCGGGGACCTTAACCAGAAAGCTGTAAACGAACTTATTAAAACAGCCCTCGACAGTGGTATTAATTTTATTGATACGGCAAATGTATATTCGGAAGGGCTTTCCGAAAAACTTCTCGGACAGAGTCTGAAGGATCTCGGCA
>DASQZK010000621.1:0-2226 GCA_035638735.1 Bacteroidales bacterium | reverse complement strand
CCATTGCCCGTCACCCGATACAGGCATCAGACTGATGGCTCCCCAGATATCGCCGCAGCCAACTCCGCTGGCATGAATGTGCGAAAAGCCAACCGTTCTGGTTTTATCAAGCTTTTGGCCTTTTTCTGCATTATAGAAGGGGCCGGGTGATACCATCCCAAATGGATAAACGGCAGTTACAAAGGTATTGGAACTCTTTGTCCCGATCTGCATGTTCACATACGAAGCAGGATCGAAGTCCTCTTTTTCAGTCGTCTTGTTACAACTGTTCAATAATAACAGAGCCATGACCGGCAGAAAGGAAAAAGGAATTTTCATTGTTGAATGATTTACGGGACTGCGATAAACAACACAATGTTTTCTATGCATATCCAGATTTACTTATTGACAAAACATACTAAAAAATCAAGACTAATATCTATCTATCATCATTCACCCCCCAGGTGTAATTTGGTTCAGATCCCATCGTCAGAATCAATTCGCCGCCTTTCACAAGCTGGCTGTTAGGAATAAACGGCTGTTTCAATGGTTTTCCGTTCAGCTCGGCTTTCATGATATATTTGTTTTCGGGGGAATTGTTAATTGTTTTTATGATAAAATCCTTCCCGCTGTAATATTTATCACTCAGGTGGATTACGACCCTGTCAAACACAGGGCTTCCAATATCGTAACCCGGGTTCACAGAACAACCGCCGTTTACCTCGAAGAGGCCCATGGAAAGGAGGACGTACATAGCGCTCATCTGTCCTTCATCTTCCTCGCCGGTCCAGCCATGCATGGGCGACGTGTTGATCAGGTCGGCTGTCACCATGCGAGAATACTTCTGTGTAAGCCAGGGTTTGCCGGAATAATTGAAAAGGAAGGGGATTTCAAGACTGGGCTGGTTGCCGAGATCGAAATAGCCGTTATCTATACCTGTTTCCAGCCTTTCGTTAAAGAGCTCCTTACCCATAAGCTTCATCATTCCTTTCACATCCTGAGGCACGAAGAAGGAATAAATCCAGGCATTACCTTCCATGTAACCGGGGCCATTCCAGCCACCTTCTGTACCGTTGGCCCGTGGGTCGAAGGGCGTTACCCAGTTCCCGTTTTCATGTTTCCGGCGTATAAACTTTGTTTCCGGGTCAAAAACATTACGGTAGTTTTCTGACCGTTCGAGGAAAAACCGGTAATCTTTCTTCTTTCCCAGGGACAGGGCAAATTGTGAAAAGGCCCAGTCGTCCCAGGCATACTCCATGGTATTGGATACCGGGCCATATTCCTCGGGCACGTAGCCGTATTTCATGTAAGGGCCCATGTGCCTGTTCCCGGCGAATCCGCCACAGGGATAGTCTTCGCCCGGATGGGTATAATCGTGATAAATGGCATTGAAAGCATCTTCAACATTAAAATCACGGATGCCTTTCTGGTAGCAGCTAATGATAAGGGCATTCTGGTGCTGTGCTCCCATGATGGGGGCATATTCGATACCCGTAGGGGCCTCGGGGACCCACCCTCCAGCATCTGCCAGTTCGACAAAAGAAGAAGCCATGGAATTTGCATATTCCGGGGTAACCAGTGTCCAAAGCGGGAACAGGTTCCACTGGGCGCCCCAGAATGCATCGCTTGTATAGACATTCGTACCGGGCCTGGCAGGTGTTCTGACCTTTTCGCACATGTCGGTGTAGCGCCCGTCAACATCGTTCATAAGTCCCTTGCCGGTATACGAGCGGTAAAGACCGGTATAAAATTTTTCCTTGCTGGCTTCATTACTGGTTGAAACTTCGACACGCCCAAGCAGCTTGTTCCACGTCTCGCGGGCCGCGTTAACAACCTTATCAAAATTCCATCCGAAAGGCACCATCTCTGTCTCCAGGTTGAGTCGGGCTCCTTCAATGCCGGTGAACGATATCCCGGTCCTGACTAACACTTCACCCTTTCTGAATGTGGGCATATTAAGAACGAGTCCGCAATCACCGGAAGAGGTAAAATTCATGGCTTTCTCATTAATATCTACGGGCCTTCTCCAATCGGTACCATAATTCGTGTCAGCACCGGTATACTCACCCAGGGTCCAGCCATCCATTGTCATGGGTCTGTTTAACTGGATTACGAAATAAACCGTATAATCCTGGGCGTACTGGTTTTTCTGCTTTATGTAGCCGGTGATCTCATCCGGGGCTGTGTGTTCGGCATGGGCCTCTTCAACGATATATTTTTCCTCCTGTGGAAAAGCGAAATTGACAA
>DASQZK010000620.1:0-8642 GCA_035638735.1 Bacteroidales bacterium | reverse complement strand
AGTTGTTTATAACTGGGGAAAGCTCGACCAGGTGATGGATAAACTACTTGAAAACGGCCTGAAGCCGATTTTTGAGATCATGGGCTATCCTTCGTCATCATGGGAAGTGAGTGAACAGGTTTTCGATAACGCCTTCCAGGGTCAGAAAAGTGATGCGAACAGGTACTTTACCGATTTTGAGAATCCTGTCCAGATCAAGCAGTTCAGGGACCTGGTCAAATCCATGGCATTGCATTTTATTGACCGTTACGGTAAGCAGGAAGTCCGTTCCTGGTATTTCGAGACTACCAACGAGCCAAACCTGAAGAACTTCTGGCCCTTCGGCCTGCAGGGATTTCTGAACTACTACGACGCCTGTTCCGAGGGACTCAAAGATGCCGATCCGGCATTACGTTTCGGCGGACCCGGAACAGCAGGAGCTCCAAATAATGCTTATTTCAAAGCTCTCCTGGAGCACTGTTCGTCGGGGATGAATTATTTCACCGGGGAAAATGGCGTCAGGATCGACTTTATCTCCTATCACCTCAAAAACAGGGCAAGGTATATGATCGGTGAGGAACAAGGTGTTTACGATTTTATCGTCGAAAATTACCCGGCACTGATGAACATCCCGCTCATCAACGACGAAGCCGATCCTATTGCCGGCTGGTCGAAAAAATACTGGTGGCGGCCGGGTCCATGGTATGCTTCTTTCGTCGTCCACTCCATCGACCTGCACGACAGGTATCTTATTGGCCGGAATGACCTGTCGTATGCACTGTTAAGCAACGATAACGGTTTTATGGGCGACTGGTACAGAAGGACGCATTTTGCCAGGTTCACACGTAACAACGACGACCAGCTGAGCAATTCACATGGTTTCTACCTGGTGAAAAAACCCGTCTATACCGTGATGAGCCTTCTCGCGCTACTGGGTGACAAACGGTACCCGGTAACCCTGGATAATCTTGATAAAAATTACGGGGTTATCCCCACGGAAGACAGCCTGGGCAATTACATCATCGCCATCTACAATTCACCTACAATAGAGATTTCGTACCAGGCACCGGAAAGCACAGAGATGGAATACGCGGACAGCACAATTTTCAGATGCCAGGAGACCTCCATGAAGATAAGTCTGGCGGGACTGAAAAAAGGCCAATACAAGCTTATCCATTACCGTATTGACGAGAAACACGGCAATCCATTTGACATCTGGAAGAAAAATGGCAGACCCGGGCTCCCCTCTACAGAGGTATACCGCAAAATGATCGCTGTCCAGGAACCAGCTTTAATGGGCTCTCCTTCCGATGTGACGGTTAATTCGAACATCATTGAACTTGAGGTTGATATGCCCTCACCCTCGGTCAGTTTCCTGGTACTGGCCCGTAAAACGGAAACAGTGCCGGCAGCACCTTACGGACTCTCCTTCGATGAATACAATGGCCTCAATCATGACAAGATGGTTTATGTATCGTGGAAAGACAGCCTCAACACCAATGTATTGTCGTACGAGCTGATGTGTAAAACGGATAGTGATACTGCATTTTCCAGGGTGAATGCACAATATCAGCGCGACAGGGGATATAGCTATATTCTGCCCGAAAACGTTAAACGGGTTGAATACAGGATAAAGACAATTGATTACTGGGGTCGTGAATCCGTGTTGTCGGAACCTCTGATCCTTTCATATTAAAGACCGGTTCATTTACGTACTCACTGCGATTCCTGCCGGCAGGAACGATTGATTCCATTTGCAAACTTAAAAGATTCGACGAAAGATGATGACATATAACACGATATTTAATATAGAAGAGAAAATTGTTCTTATAACAGGTTCCAGCCGTGGCATCGGCTTTACCCTGGCCAGGGCTTTTGCATCACTGGGAGCCCGGGTTATTATGAATGGTCGTACACACACTACCCTTGAACAGGCCTCCAGGAGTCTTAATGCCCTTGGTTACCAGACCAGCACCAGCCTCTTCGATGTTTTCGACAAAGAGGCTGTGGAAAAAGAGATTAACCGGATTGAGAAAAATACAGGTCCCGTCGACATATTGATCAACAATGCCGGTATCCAGCGCCGGCATCCCCTGGAGAAGTGCCCGCTCGATGAGTGGGAGGAGGTTATCAGAACAAATCTCACCGGAGCTTTTGTCGTCTCTCAGGCCGTTGTACAAAGAATGATTGCCCGCGAGTCGGGAAAAATCATCAATATATGTTCACTTATGAGCGAGCTGGGCAGATACACTACCGGGTCTTATGCGGCCTCGAAAGGGGGCCTCAAGATGCTCACAAAAGCTATGACCGTGGAATGGGCCAGGTATAACATCCAGATAAATGGCATCGGACCCGGCTATTTCCTGACGGAGATGACACATAAACTGGCCGACGACAAAAACTTCGACGACTGGATACGTGGCCGAACACCTGCCGGGAGATGGGGTAATCCTGATGAGCTGGTTGGTGCAGCTGTTTTCCTGGCGTCTGGTGCCAGCAGCTTCGTAAACGGGCAGATCATTTACGTTGACGGAGGCCTGTTGTCGACCATATAAGTGTAAAAACGATGACTGACCCCCGCAGCAATGATGGCTGCCTCAGGTCCTTGTTTCATCGAAAATAATAGATCAGTTCGACGTGCAAAACAACATTCTTCCCTCCCACAGGAAAAGACACATCCTTAAAAGAAGGGGCTCGTATTACAGGCCGGTAATTCGTTGAAAAGGCAAAACCCTCTTTGGGAAGACCCGGAAAGACCTTATTCATTTTTCCGTCACCATTCTCATCATGTAAAACAGCAAAAGCATATTCTCCAGGCGAAAGTCCGTAAAAAGTAAACATGACCGAATCCCCTTCAATGGCCTTGCTGTCCCATTGAACAGCCCGGTCAATATCCCCGGGAAAACCAGTGGCACTGTCGAAAAGGGTAATATTCATTAATCCCTCATGATTCCTGAGTCCTTTCACCACCACCCGCAGCGAGTCTCCTGCAGGACCGGCATGGACGGGGAAATAAATAAATAAGGCTATAATACTGAGAAAAGTCCGCATTTCGACCGATTTAAATCCTGCCACTTAAACACTATCAGGAAAAGGTAAACAACCCGGGGGAAAAAGGGTTTACAACGCTCTATTCTGAAGACGAATTTTGCCTGAAGTCCTCGACTATCTTACCGGCTTTTGCCACGTCGGCTTTTGCCACCACAATTTTTACGGCACCCGATCCACCAGGAGCCACATGCCATGGAGCATAAGTACCCCTGATCTCATCATTCAGAAAACTTTCAATGCCTGCATTAGCGAGAAGACTTTTAACGAGTCCGGCTTCCCAGACGTTGCCGGCAAAAATGACAACGGGCGACCTCTCATCTGAAAAGCGTGTCATAACCGGATATTCATTAATGTTAAGGAAATTATGTTATAAAATGTTATCCTCTATTTAATTAGGATAAAACTAATCGGACACAGTTGTTGTTCTATCAGAAAATCAATGGCCGTTATAAAGGACTACTATTCATAACGATCACATTCTCAAATATCTTAAAAGAAAGTGAAATGGCCAAATCGGGAGAATTCTCAGGGAAAAAATATGACGACTTCAGGATCATCAGCGATCATTTGTTTGGTGATGGAAAAAGAACGGTATCCGGCAGGGCCGTCCCGTACACACTTTTTACCGATCCGGAGCCTGGCCGTATCGGGATGAACGAGAAGACCGCACGCCAATTAAAAATCTCTTACCGGCATGCGAGCATGGATGTTTCGTACATAGTCCGTGCTATTGAAACCAGCCGGACAAAAGGGAAGATCAAGGTTCTCGTTGGAGATAATGATAAGATCCTCGGAGCAGCTGTTCTGGCTCCTGAAGAGGGTGAACTCATGTCTGTGTTGCAGGTAGCCATGATGGGTGGATTGACCTGGCAAGATCTGAGGGATGCCATTTTCGCACATCCTACCCTGGCCGAAAGACTTAATACCCTCTTCATGAATGTCAGTTAATGGCATTATCCCCATTTTTTTACCGACAAATGTTGCACGAAAATAAACAACTGAATGCCATGAACAGTTACCAGAATACTGCTGCTACAAAAAGACGTTTTAGAACAGAGAGTATTTACCCCGGTCTTGGTGAAGAAATCTATATCGATGATATGGTATTTTCTCTACTCGAGGAACAGAAGAGGCTCGATGCCAAGTTTCTTTACGATACCACAGGTACGAGGCTGCTCCAGGAGATATGTCTTCTGCGTGACTACTATCCGTCGCGGACGGCTCTCCACGTCCTGAAGAATGTAGTTATCCCATCACTCCCATCTTATAAAGAGTTAGAGATTATCACCATAGGCCCCGGTGATAACCTGAAGGCGAAGCACCTTATTATGTCGCTGCATCACAGGTCGTGCCGCCATATACGATATATACCGGTCGATTTCAGCGAAGCGGCAATGCAGATATCTGTACAGCCGGTGAAGGATATGTTCAATGATATTGAGATCGCCCCAATACATACAGATCTCTCCGAACCATTGGTACTCCCGGAAGCCATTATGCCCAGGCTGTTTTATGTTTTCGGGAGTTCGCCAGGGCAACCCGGGGACCATGAGACCCTTCCCTTGTTAAAATCCCTCAAAGCCAATATGACAAGGGATGATCTTCTACTGGTTGGTTTCGACAGGATAAAACCGGTGCATATTCTGGAAAAGGCCTATAACGACGTAAAGGGCCTGGTCGCTGCGTTTAATAAAAATGTACTCTCAGTGGTTAATCGTGTAGCTGCCGCTGGCATCGACCAGTCACAATTTATTCATCAAGCCTTCTTCAATTCAAAATATTCACGCATAGAGTTGCACCTGAAGGCGTTAACCGATTTAAACCTTCACCTCCGGAAGGCCGGTTTGATCCTGGGAATGTGCAGTGGAGAAAGCATCCTTACGGCCACAGCAAAAAAATACAGCCGTAACGACATAGAACAAACTGCAGCAAAAGCAGGACTTACAATGGATAACCTTTTTAGCGACGAGAAGAAATGGTATTCCATTGCGGGTTTAAAGGTTGAATAAGAATAGTCGTTGCACGTGTTTATCCTTTCAGGAAACCTGTAAGCACGGTAAAAAATTCATCCCTGGCCTGGCGCTCCATCCAGGGATAATGGCCACATTTATCGAGAAGGATAAAGGTGAAGTCCGGGAGCAGCTTTTTCAACGGGTATTCAACACCGCTGGCAGGATGTGGATCGTAGATACCATGGATAGCCAGTACCGGGCAGGTAATAAGCCTGGCCGACCTGAGTAATTGGCCACTCCGTCGAAGATCCGATGCCTCAGTCCATACCGACCGGTATATCTCCGGGTCATAAGTCACGCCTGGCGGATAGTCAGTATCGCCATCGTAGGTATCGGCCTTCCGGCTTAGTTCACCAAAACGTTTCATTTCTCCGGAATTCATTCCCTTTCCCCCGGTATTCAGCTTTTCCGATAACACCATAATTTCCGATTGTTCTTCCCTGGTAAGCCGACCGATCCTTTCATCCGCAATGTCGGTCCTGTATTTTTCGTCGAAAGAACCGGCCCCGATGAGTACCAGCTTACTTACAAGATGAGGGAACCTCGCAGTGAACAAAAAAGAGAGCCAGGCTCCCCATGAATGACCGATGAGCACAACCGGGAAACTGGAATCGTCGTTGAGTATCGTGAAAAGTTCGCGCAGCTGCCCTTCAATGGACATGGAAGAAAACCAGGGCTCGACTACACCGGAATGTGAAGATACTTGTTCGGCAAGGGGAGACAAATATCCGGCTACACCGGGACCACCGTGAATAACAGCCATGGTATACGGATGCATGCCATAATGAACTGAACGGCTCATTTTTAGAACTTTTAGCCTGAAATACCTACACCGATAAGTTTACCGATGCCATAAGTTACGCCTGCTGCAAGGAGGCCAAACATAACCTGGCGTAAGCCGGAAAACAGGAAGGGTTTACCGGTGAAGAGTGTAATGGCAGCACCTATAACAAACAAACCGACAACACTGAATATCAAACTGCCTGCTACGGCATATAATCCGGTCCTGAACAGGAAAGGGACCAGTGGGATTACGGCGCCAACAGCAAACAGCAGGAAGGAACTGATGGCTGCTTCCCAGGCCGAACCGCCAAGGTCCTCCTTATCTATCCCGAGCTCTTCCCTCACCAGGGTATCGAGCGCTGTCTCCTGGTTTTTCAGGACCTTTTTTGCCATTTCTTCGGCGACGCCCTTTTTTATCCCTTTCGACTGATATATTAATGACAGTTCCATCATTTCTTCTTCCGGTGAATTCTCTAGTTCGGCCGCTTCCGTGTCGATCTGCTTCTGGTACAGTTCGCGTGAACTTTGTACCGAAAGCCATTCGCCTAATGACATGGAAATAGAACCGGCCAGCATTCCCGCCATTCCGGCAATGATAACCTCCTTATTTCCATTGGTAGCACCGGCAACCCCCATGATGAGACTCAGGTTCGAGACCAGTCCGTCATTGGCCCCCAGCACGGCAGCCCTGAGTGCATTGCCGGCAACACTGCGGTGTCTGCCTTCAATACGCGCCAGCACGCCACCTCTGAGACCCGACGACGATTCATAGAGATTATCCAGGATACGGTAGTGATTCATCTCGCTGCCTGTAAGTGCCTGCCCCTGCTGTTGCTTCTTTCGCACTGTCCCCTCAGCCATATTACGTTCGAGCGTCAGCAGGTTATTCAGTATAAAACCATATCCCAGTACCCGGCCAAGTCTTACCTGTAGGCGCGCCCGTAACGAAGGCCCGGGAATATCCGGATTTTTGCCCGAAGCCCTTAACCTCTCCATGATCTTGCCGGCATGGCCGTTCTCAATGGCTGACATCTGGCGGTAGACCGACGCTAATTCTCCATCATCAACATTCTGTGAGAGAACACCATACAGGAATGAGGCATCTACCTCAACCTGCAACTGGTCGGTAAGTTTATTTTTCATCGTAATCGTATGATCCTGTTTAGTAAACAAATCCCGGATAAATAACAAAATTACGCAATTACTGAATTTAATTCAGGCAGGGACCGGCTTATTTGATAAACAGGCAGAACGCATTGGGCAGTGCGCTTTGAGCCTGGGAGGAAAGAGATGTGATAATGATCCGGGGGTATGCCTGTTTGATTAAAATCTAATCGGATTCATGATTAGTTTTTAATCGGCAAGCTTCCTGATTTCGCGTTTAAAATCATTGAACGTGATGGGTTTAGCCAGTATCTTCCGGTTTTTATCCAGGATAAACATGGTAGGTGTGGCATAAATGTTAAACTGGCGGGCCACCTTTCCTTCCCAGCCTTCCGGCTCATGAACGTTTACCCCCGGGAGATGATTTTCGCGGAGGAATTTTTCCCAGTCGACAAAACTGGTATCTATTGACACCGTGTAAATTCCAAGATCATAAAGATCTCCCTCATCCTCATACCACTTTTTTAACTCAGGCATAAGTTCCTGGCAATGCGGACACCACGACGCCCAGAATACGAGGAGTATGAAATCGTCGTTCAGATCGGACAAACGCTGAGGCTGATTCCCGGGGCCCGGAAGCACGATGTTTTCCACTTCCTGGCCCGGCGCCATACGCTTATAGGCCGCCAGACGCTCATCCATAAGTTTTTCATTGTCGGTTTCGCAATTTTCCGACAGGTAATTCCCGGCAATATAAACCAGGACATCTTCCATTTTGTACTGTTCGAATCCGTCGATAAGGTAATTCAGCACGAAGTCGTAAACTTCCTGGTTATACTTCACCTCCGACATAATTCCGTCGATGGCTTTCATGAAGAGAGCCTGCTGTTTCGACTGGCTGGCTGATGGCTCCCTGAAAAAGCTTAGGTATGTGATGATCTTTTGTGTATAGACAGGTGAATTCAGTAATACCGGGTCATTCATATTGACCAGGTCGAAATAATGTTCACGCATAAAACCGGTAATGGTCAAACTGCTGTCGGGATGATACACCGGTTCGGGAAACATGCTTATCAGTGAAGAAATGAAACTGCCCGGTTTTTCACGCGACAATACGATGAGTGTGTCGGTGAGCCCCTGCTGTACCCTGACAAACTCATCAGACAAGGGTCGATAAAACGGATCATTCACCCCGTAAAGGCCAAGTAGCGGCAACAATGCCTGGAAACGTGCCCCGTAGGCAGAACGTGCACGTATGAAGGAATAGTAGATTCTGTTTTCATCAGATTTTGTGACCGTCATCGCTTTCACCGGGTTATTATAATCGGTTCGAAGCTCTATATCTTCCCGGTCAAAAATAATATCGAAAGTCCTGGTGTCGCGTCCGTAATAATCCCTCTTTTGGGGGCTGCCAAGGAGGACACGGTAAACACCGGGTTGATCTTTTTCATCGAACGTAAATTGAAATGTACCCTTCAAAGATGCGGCACTGTCAACCACCGTCTGTTCATCTCCTTTCAATGAAGCCAGGAAAATCCTTTCATCGGGCATCCGGTCTACAAAAGCTCTGAATGTCCATGTCTGTGAGGAAGCCTGTGTGGCGAAGAGTAAAAGAAGCGTATAAATCAACCATGTTTTTCTCATCATCAGCATTGTTTAAAGTCCGGAACACAGTAATCACTCAACCGAAGATACACATTCACGGGGTCTTTT
>DASQZK010000619.1:0-2936 GCA_035638735.1 Bacteroidales bacterium | reverse complement strand
CTGCTACCCACCAACGCAACGTTTGAAAATGACTCGGAAACTACAACAGCGATTATTTAAACCGACGGAGATCTCATGCTGACCTTTTTACATGCTGCTGACATACACCTTGACAGCCCGCTCCACAACCTCGATCTATATGAAGGCGCACCGGTTGAAGAATTCCGTCAAGCAACGCGTCGGGCATTTGAGAATCTCATTCGCCTGGCGATTTCCGAAAAGGTCGATTATGTATTGATTGCCGGAGATCTTTATGACGGAGACTGGAAGGATTACAATACGGGCCTTTATCTTGTCTCTCAGATGACCAAACTCCGTGATGCCGGAATACCGGTGTTCATTGTCGCAGGAAATCACGACGCGGCCAGCAGGATTACCAAGACGCTTCGGCTGCCGGATAACGTCATACTTATTCCCTCTAAACAGCCAAGCACGTTTCGCCTCGAGAAGCTTAACGTAGCCATACATGGGCAGAGTTTTCCAAATCCATCTGTAAAAACAGACCTGTCTCAAGGCTATCCGGAAGCGTTAAAAGGGTATTTTAACATCGGTCTTCTGCACACCTGTGTCACCGGCCGCGAAGGGCATGAACCTTATGCACCGTGTTCGTTGGACGGTTTGCGCAAAAAGGGATATGATTATTGGGCGCTTGGTCACGTCCATAGACATGAAGTGCTCTTGGAAGACCCGTTGGTATTATTTTCCGGCAACACACAGGGCAGACACATCCGCGAAACCGGTCCCAAAGGTTGTGTGCTGGTGTCGGTAGACCACAGCGGTAGACCGGAAATCGAATTCAAACCTATCGACGTCGTTCGATGGGAAATTATAAGGGTGGATGCCCATGAGCCTGAAAGCGGCTACGACATTCTCGACAGCTTCGGTCAAAAACTGGAAAAGGTTCTTGATGAAAACCAAGGAATGCCGACAGCCGCTCGAATTATCATTGAAGGTGAAACAGCGGCCCATGATGATATTTTGTCGGACGTTGAACGCTGGACCAACGAATTCAGGGCGGCAACTCTTGAAATAGGAGCCGGAAAGGTCTGGGTGGAAAAAACCAAGTTCAACATCTCTGAACCTATCTCTGATATGTTTCCCGAACAAGCAGGCGGAGCCATCAGTGAACTTCTGAATCTGTTTGATGAGTTGAGTAACGACATAGATGCCCGCCGGGTGTTGGCTTCGGAACTGGCTGAAATAGGCAAGAAGTTACCGGTAGAGCTTAAGAGTGGTTCGGATGAAATGCAATTTGACGATACGGATTGGATCGGCGATCTGCTAAAACAGGCAAAGCCCATGCTGATTAAACGGTTGCTGAAGAAGGGAATCGCATAATGAGGATTGACGAACTGCGCTTGATGGCATTTGGGCCGTTCTCAGACTTAGCTTTAGACCTGAGCGGAGGCCTGCAAGGCCTTCATCTTATTTACGGTGCCAACGAAGCAGGAAAAAGCTCTGCCTTGCGAGCCCTGAGATATTTACTTTATGGAATACCGGAGCGATCAACAGATAACTTTATTCATCCATATTCTAAAATGCGAATCGGAGCAGCCATTCGATCATCAAAAGGAAAGGTTTTTGAATTTGTTCGTCGCAAAGGTAGAATCAATACATTGCGCACAGCAAACGACGATTCGTTTTTAGAGGAAACGGATTTACAACAGTATCTGAGTGGCGTCAATGCCGACCTCTTTGTTACGATGTTCGGCATTGGACATGAAGATCTGGTTCAAGGCGGTCAAGACATTATCAGAGGCGGCGGTGACGTCGGCCAACTCGTTTTTTCAGCAGGCGCGGGAATCGTCAATCTACGGGAAATTCAGAATGAAATCCAGGAAAAAGCGGATCAACTTTTCAGACCGTCCGGGCAAAAACAAAAAATTAACGCGACTTTGGGCCGGTTGAAAAACAATCGCAAAGAACTACGGGAGGCTCAGCTTCCGGGACAAGAATGGGCCAAACATGATGAGGCCTTGCGTGCCGCGCTAACACGAAAAGACATCGTCGAAGCAGAACTCATTGCGCAGCAAAAAAAATTAAGCCGCCTTCAACGAATCCAAGAAGCGCTTCCGCTTATTGCCAAACGGCGGGAACTTACAGAGGAATTAAAAGACTACGCGTCGGCAGTCCTGTTGCCACAGGATTTCCCGGAAAAACGTCGTGAACTACTGACTTCACTTGGAATCGCCGAAAAAGGGAAAACACTGGCACTGAACAACATCGAGTCAACAGAACACGTCATATCGGAACTGAATATTATTCCTGGTTTGTTGGACAACGCCGAACTCATTGAAGAACTACACAGAGAGTTGGGAATCCAACATAAAGCATCTAAAGACCGCGTCAAATTAGAAACCCGCCGAAGTACCCTGCAAGGGGAAGCAAAAGAGATACTTCGAAACCTGCGCGATGACTTAACATTGGAGGAAGCTGAAAAATTAAGAATTAAGAGGCCCGAAACCATCCGGATACAAGAGCTGTCCGCCAAATATGAAAGACTCATCACCCGCATCGAAGATACACGCGAAAAACTGCCGGACCTCATTCAAGAACTTGATCACCTTGATAAGATTCTAAACTCACTTGAAAAACCGCAGCCCCTTGATAGCTTGCCGATAGCTCTTAAAGAAGCTTTGGAATATGGGCCTCTCGAAAAGCAGAACAAATCCGATTTATATGACATTCAATCTGCCTTAAAGACAATTTCGCAAGAGATCGTCAAATTGGGGTTTACTGATAATTCTGCGGAAGAACTGGAGTGCTTGTCTGTTCCATCCATAGAAACTATCCAACTCTTTGAAAATCGCTTTGAATCAGCTAATAGGCGAGTAAATGAAATCAAAACGGAAATCAAGAAAGCCCTAAGCGCTCTATCCGAGGTGGAACGACAAATCGAGGCCCATCGGTTGGAGCAGGAAGTACCGACTGAAATG
>DASQZK010000618.1:0-3328 GCA_035638735.1 Bacteroidales bacterium | reverse complement strand
TATTAAAGCTAACCTAAAATAATTTCCAATGACGAAAAAAATTGACATCGAAAAAATAAAGAACAAGAAAGGTTTTATATGCGATATGGATGGCGTGATCTATCACGGCAACCGCCTGCTTCCTGGTGTGAAAGAATTTGTGCAGTGGTTGAAGGATGAAAAGAAAAATTTCATCTTTCTCACCAACTCGAGTGAACGCACCCCGAGGGAACTCCAGGAGAAGCTCAGCCGCCTGGGTATTGAAGTCGACCGCAGCCATTTCTACACCAGTGCCCTGGCCACGGCCGCATTCCTGGCCAGCCAGAAACCCAGGGGAAGTGCGTATATCATTGGTGAAGCAGGGCTTATCAATGCCCTGTATAACGTTGGTTACACTATGAACAATGTTGATCCGGACTATGTTGTAATGGGTGAATCCCGTTCTTACAGTTACGAACGCATTGAACATTCGGTAAACCTGGTGATCAGAGGCGCCAAACTGGTTGGGACCAATCCGGACACCACCGGCCCCGTCGAAAACGGCATCGCCCCGGCTACCAAGGCTCTAATCTCGCCCATTGAACTGGCCACGGGAAAAAGTGCTTACTTCGTCGGTAAACCTAACCCGTTGATGATGCGCATCGCCCTGAAAAAACTTGGGCTTACGCGCGAGGAAAGTATCATCATTGGCGACCGGATGGATACCGATATCATTGCAGGCATTGAATCAGAAATCGATACCTGCCTTGTGCTCAGCGGCATCACTTCAAGGGAAATGATCGATACCTTTGCATACCAGCCGCACTTTGTTCTGAGCGGGGTTGTGGACATCGTAAAACCCGGGGAAGAAAAATGATAAAAGCCGTACTTTTCGACATGGACGGCGTACTGGTCGATTCGGAGAAATTCATTAACCAGGCCGGCGTCGAACTCTTCAGGGAAAAAGGATATGATGTGAAACCCGAAGATTTCACCCCCTTCACAGGAATGGGTGAGAACCGGTACCTTGGTGGTGTGGCCGAAAAGTACAACATTCCTTTCGATGTAAAGAAAGATAAAGCCAGGGCATACCAGATTTATGGCGAACTGGTAAAAGGCAAACTGGAAGCCCTCGATGGCGTGCACGAATTTATTGACAAGTGTAAGAAAAAGAACCTCAGGATGGCCGTGGCTACCAGCGCTGACGAGGTAAAAATGAAGATCAACCTCCGCGAGACCGGTCTTAAGGAAGATGCTTTCGACGCCTTGGTGAACGGTCTTGATGTTGAAAATCGAAAACCCGATCCTGAAATCTATCTCAAGGCCGCTAAAATGATCGGTGTCGATCCGTCTTCATGCCTCGTTGTTGAAGATGCCGTCAGTGGCGTCAAAGCCGCAAAAGCCGCCGGCTGTAATTGTCTGGCGCTCACTACCAGTTTCTCCAAAAATGAACTGGATGGTGCCGACTGGTTCGCTGAAACACTGGCTTCTGCACCCGACGAATGCTTAAATTGGTAACCTCAAAAATACATTGATTATGGAATATCGTACACTTGGAAACACGGATGTTAAAGTAACCCCCATTGCTTTTGGTGCATGGGCTATCGGCGGCGCCATGTGGGGCGGGGCCGAGAAAAAAGACGCTGTTGAAGCCATCAAACGATCCGTCGATCATGGCATTACTACCATTGACACTGCCCCTGTTTACGGTTACGGAAAGAGTGAAGAACTGGTAGGTGAGGCTGTCAGGGGCATGCGCGACAAAGTTCAGATTCTTACAAAATACGGCCTCCGCTGGGATGCTAAAAAAGGCCAGTACTATTTCTCGTTGAAAGATGAAAACGGTAATAACATCGATATCTACCGGTATGCCGGTAAAGAATCGGTCATCAAAGAATGTGAAAACAGTCTGAAAAGACTGGGAACCGATCATATCGACCTGTACCAAATCCACTGGGATGATCCTACCACACCGGTTGAAGAAACCATGGAAGCCATCAATATTCTCCTCGAACAAGGGAAAATAAGAGCCGCCGGCGTTTGCAATTATAATGTCGATCTGTTGAAAGAAGCTCTGAAAACGGCTCCCATCTGTTCCGTTCAGGTCCCCTACAGCATGGTCCATCGTGATATTGAAGACGACCTGGTACCCTATTGCATCGGGAACAGGAAGTCTATCCTGGCTTACAGCCCCATGCAACGCGGATTGCTGACCGGTAAATTTTCACCCGACCACGAATTTAACGATGGGGATACCCGCGCCGGATCGCCTTACTTCAAAAGCGAAAATATTAAGAAAACCAACTTATTCCTCGAAGATATCAAACCCATTGCCGATGCAAAAGGGGCTTCCCTGGCACAGCTGGTGATCCGCTGGACACTCGAACAGCCGGGTATTACCGTCGCACTCGTTGGCGCCCGCGATACCAAACAGGTAGACGAAAATGTGGGTGCCATGAATATCAACCTCTCGAAGGACGAAACAGAACAAATAAATTCAAAACTTAACCAATTAAATCTTAATCTCTAGCATGGCCAGAAACGCTCTCAAAGATTTTCCCGGAAAAACGGAAATACTCGAATGGTACAGTAAAAACGGAAGTAACATTGTTCATGAAGTGAACGGGCATTTCCATACCCCATATTCCTTCAGCGCCTTCAGGGACCTCAAACAGGTCTTCGAAATGGCCAAAGAAGAACATGTCAAAGTTTTAGGTATTAATGACTTTTACACCATGGCCGGTTATGAAGAATTTCATGACCTGGCCGTGGATTATAAGCTGTTCCCCATGTTCAACATCGAATTCATGGGGCTGCTGAAAGACGAACAGAAAAACGGGATCAGGGTGAACGATCCGAATAATCCGGGAAGAACCTATTTTAGTGGAAAAGGACTCGATTTTCCGGTTACTCTCGAGGGAAGCTCTCTGAAAAAACTCGAAAACGTCCGCACCGAAAGTCTTAACCAGACACGTAAAATGGTTAAACTGGCCGCTGAACATCTTCAATCCATCGATCCTGATTTAAGCCTCGATTACGATGATATCCTTGAAAAATACACGAAAGGCATGGTTCGCGAACGCCATATCGCACGCGTAATCCGTATCAAATTATTTGAAAAATTTACAGCCGAAAAGGACAGGAAAGAAGCACTAAAGAAACTTTACGCCGGAAAGGAAACTACCGTGAATATCAATAACCCGGCAGCCCTCGAGGGCGAGATCAGGGGCAACCTCCTCAAGTCCGGTGGCGTGGCTTTCGTGAAAGAAGACCCGAAAGCCTTTCTGGAAATCGATGAGGTCATTAAGATCATTAACGATGCAGGGGGCATTCCGACTTACCCGGTACTGCTCGATGATAAATCGGGCAA
>DASQZK010000617.1:0-4874 GCA_035638735.1 Bacteroidales bacterium | reverse complement strand
AGCAGCCATTGTCGACCAGACCGAAAAACGCAAACCCGGCTATATCATTGTCGGGAATGTACTGCAAACACTGCAGGACCTTGCCTCCTATCACCGGAAAACACTGAGTATCCCCGTCTTGGCCATAACCGGAACCAATGGAAAAACCACGACCAAGGAACTTATTCATGCTGTACTGTCCAAAAAATTCAACGTCCTGGCTACCCGTGGCAATTTTAATAACCACATTGGCGTCCCACTCACACTTCTTGGTCTCAAAGATGAAGAAATGGCCGTTGTTGAGATGGGAGCAAATCATATCGGGGAGATACACGAGTTATGTACCATAGCCGATCCCGATTACGGCATCATTACCAATATCGGCTTTGCCCACCTGGAGGGCTTCGGCTCACCCGAGGGTGTATTGCAGGCAAAGACCGAACTATACCGCTACCTCAATCAGAAAAAAGGAACCATCTTCATCAATGGTATGAACGACCTGCTAACCACTTCCGCAGAATCACTTAATCTTCGCAAAGTATGGTACACCGATGGCAAAACCCCATTAGTTGACGGCTATATCGATGAAAAGTCTGTACTGCTGAAAATGATGATATCCTTTACCGGCAGTGCGAAATACCATGTCGAAACAAAACTAACGGGTAATTATAATATGGAGAATATCCTGGCAGCCGCCTGCATTGGAAAATACTTCGGGGTGCCGGAAACTGAAATCATCTCTGCCATTGAATCGTACGCACCTTCAAATAACCGTTCACAGTACCTTGAAACAGACGGCAACCACCTAATAATAGATGCTTATAATGCCAACCCTACCAGCATGAACGGGGCTGTCAAAAACTTCCTCGGTATAAACGCACCCTCCCGTATGCTCATCCTTGGCGATATGCTTGAATTAGGCCGGTACACCGAAAAAGAACATCTCAAAATCATTGAGATGCTCAACGAACACCCCGGCATCGAAGTTATACTCGTTGGCCCTGAATTCGAAAAGGCTGCACAAAACACCGGTTACCTTTCATTTTATGTTGTAGAAGAGCTTTTTGAACATTTGCGCATGAATCCGGTTAAAGATCATTTAATCCTTCTTAAAGGCAGCAGGGGCATTCATCTTGAAAAACTAATTGATGTTTTATAGTATATTGAATCAACCTGTTGATTCACTGAAGGTATATTACTTTTACCACTAAAAATTTTGACATGGCAAATAAGTTAATGGATCCAATTGGCCGCTTGATGGGACTGAGGTATAAGTCCCACCCCTGGCACGGCATTGATATTGGTTCCGATGCACCAAGGATAGTAACCTGTTTTATCGAAATGGTACCACGCGACACGGTGAAATACGAGGTTGACAAAGTAAGCGGATACCTGAAAATTGACAGGCCCCAGAAATATTCCAACACTGTGCCGGCCTTATACGGTTTTATCCCCCAGACATTCTCGGGTGATCATGTCGCCGAACTCAGCCGTGAGAAAACCGGCAACAAAGATATAAGCGGTGATGGCGACCCTGTCGATATCTGCATTCTCACCGAAAAAGAAATCACCCACGGCGATATCCTGGTTAAAGCCAGGCCTATAGGGGGCTTTCGCATGATTGACAAGAACCAGGCCGACGATAAGATTGTGGCTGTGCTAAATAACGACGCTATGTATGAAGGCTATAACGACATCTCGGAAGTCCCCGAACGTGTTGTGGAAAGGCTGAAACATTATTTTCTTACCTACAAAGACCTCCCGGGCAATCCCAGTAATTGTGAAATCTCACACACCTACGGCATTGAAGAAGCCTACGATCTGATTGAGCGGTCTATTGAAGATTACCGGATGAAGTTTGAGAACCTTGACAACCTGCTCTCTACAGTGTAATGGTCAACAGGTGGCGGTGTCAATCATTGTTTCACCGTTAAATACATCATCCACTTCTTACCCGGACTATTGAAACCCACCCATACACTGCCTCTTCAGCCAGAATGCCTGGGTCGGCAGGCGCGCAGGCACAGCAATAGTCATCAACAACCTCTATGCAGCATGCCAGGACGTTGAGCAGAGCCGGAGAGCATAGCCGAAGGCACATCATCTTTTTACAGATCGCCACCCCCTGCCCCGTCGCAGGTAGCCGAAAAGCCTCCAATAACATGTACCATTCGTCTCAGAAGTCTGTTCAGGAAAGCGTATAATAATTACACATTTAATGGGTAATTATTACACAATTATACTGTTTTTATTATGAATACGACCAGGCCGGGATATTATCGGAGAAATACAAAACGAAGTATTTAGGCATAGTTTGGGGACTAAGTTTTAAAAGATGGTCTTTTGTTGAGTCAGGGGCCCCACCCCCACCTACCAACTCTCCGCCCCTTAATCGTCTCAGCCCCCAAATCTCGGTGTCCGTTTTCGAACATTTTGACGAAAATTTGACGAAAATTTTATCGCAATATTAAAGTATTGATATCACTGGTTTCTGAGAACAGCCGTTTAAATGGGAATTTTATATCTCATACTTTTGGATGACTCATTTGACAAATTTAAGGGAAGGCAGGACCTTATGAAAAGTAACCCTATCGGGAGTGTTCAAAGTGAGAAGCCGACAATCGTTCCGAGATTTATCTTCTGTCGACCGGTGTCCATTTCAGGGACAGGAACGTATACTTCTTCCGGAGGAAGTAGTCGACAACGATACTCCCATCGTACATTTCCGCATGACTGTTGCGTGAAATGAAGCGGTGCTCCTCCTTCCGGAAAGCTTTATATTTCCTGAAATGCCGGTAGAAGGAGACATGAGCGGAGAGGATGGACCAAACATCCCTGAATTTGGCGCCCAGCAGGAAACGGATAACCGAAAGTCCGTCGAGCAGGAGGCGTTTAAAGATCGTGGCAGGCAGGCTCTCCGCGGGCAGGTTTTTATACAGCATAAAGAGACTGTTTCTGAAATTCAGGTAGGTCTTCCACGGGTTGGATGTTGGAAGGGTACCGCCTCCAACATGGTAAACGACGGATTCGGGAATTACAAGGTGCTTATAACCCCTGTTTTTAAGCCGCCAGCAAAGGTCTATCTCTTCGAAATGGGCGAAAAAGAACGGATCCAGGCCACCCACTATTTTGTATAGGGGCCCTCTGACCATCATACAGGCACCGGTGGTCCAGAATACTTCCATGGATGAATCATACTGTCCGTAATCGGCCTCCAGCGAATCGAATATCCGGCCCCGGCAAAAAGGGTAGCCGCTGGCATCGATAAAGCCCCCGGCAGCACCGGCATATTCAAAATATCCATCCAACTCATAGGCCCTTATTTTGGGCATCACCGAGGCAACCAGTTTATCGTTGTCCATGGCCCTGATAAGTGGATCTATCCATCCTTTGGAGACTTCAACATCTGAGTTGAGAAGTACAAAATATTCAGCCTCAAGACTTGAGAAGGCCAGGTTATATCCCTCAGCAAAGCCATAATTTGTTTCAAATTTCAGGACCCTCAACCCAGGGAATGTCTCCTCCAGGTAGGCCACGGAACCATCTGTGGAACCATTATCGGCTACAACGACTTCGATTCCGGGCGCTTCGGTATTCGTTATGACGCCGGGAAGAAATTTCCTGAGAAAGCGCTCTCCATTCCAGTTTAATATGACTACAGCTGCTTTGAGCATTGGCTATCGGTTAATTCTGTTTGCGTAAAAAAGGTCCGTCAAATTTATAAATTCCCTGCTTTTCCTGTAGCTCGCGTTTACGCGTCAGTTTCCATCGGCGATGCGACCATAGCCAGTATTCGGGTTTCTCCATTATGGTCTTCTCGAGAAGATTTACATGCCTGTTGGTAACAACATGGTCTTTCTCCCGGCGGGCATCGCCCGTGACAGGAATAATCTCCACCTCGTAATAACCGCGACGAACAACATGCATCCGTAAGTAAACCACGGCCATGCCGAATTCACGGGCAATCTTCTCCGGACCGAGGTATACCGGCGTGCTCTGATTTAAAAATGGCATCCAGTATTGGATCTCTTCCCACACCGGACTCTGATCTGAGATATACATTGACAAAGTAGGCTGTTTTTCCCTATGGTAGCGCCGGAGTGTTCGTATAATGTCTCGCATCGAAACCAACTCGGCGCCGAAGCGCGAGCGTTGCTGTGTCAGAACCCTGTCCATATCTCCATTATTCAAAGGTTTATAAACAGCTATCGGCTTATGGGGTATGCTACCGGTCAGGCCCTGGAGCCATTCCCAGTTACCATAGTGTGCGGCTATGGCCACAACGGATTTGCCTTCGGCAAAATACTGGTCAATAATTTCCGGATTTTTAAACCTTATTCTTTCAGCCAGTGATGCTTCTGAAAAGTCCATAACCTTGATGGTCTCAACCATGAGTTCGGAAAAGTAGCGGTAAAAATCACCTGCTATATGCTGAATATCCGTTTCACTCTTCCCGGGGAAGGCTCTGCGTAGGTTGTCGACAACAACTTTGCGCCGGTAACCCAAGACATTGATGGCCAGGAAACGCAACGGTACAGCCATTAGATACAATACGTCCAGGGGCAGAAAAGAAATTGCCCGGACGAAACCATAAGCCATACGGAAGGCCAGGACATTCATCTTTTTATCCCTTCATGAATTTCTTAACCACGTGTTGGAATTCGTCGAATACCGATCCGTTGGCCGCCACAATTTCACCACCAAAAAGATAATCGGTTCCTCCCGTGAAATCGCTCACCTTCCCGCCTGCCTGCTGCAGGATGAGAATGCCGGCTGCCACATCCCACGGGCTCAGTCCATACTCATAAAAGCCGTCAAAACGGCCACATGCCGTATAAGCAATATCAGTTGCAGCCGATCCAAGCCGTCGTAAACCATGTGAGTTTTCCATAAAG
>DASQZK010000616.1:0-4716 GCA_035638735.1 Bacteroidales bacterium | reverse complement strand
CAAAAATAAGGATGATCGGCTAATTTAAAAATATTTCCATGAAATGGAATTACTTTTCTTCAAGACTTATGGTTTTGTGTAAAATTAACACAGGAGAACCAGTGTCCCAATCCGGAATGTAGATTTCTGCGATATATCGGCGAATCCCTGACGGCTTAAAAAAGTGTTCTGTCCTCATAAATCAGTTCATCCCTGAGTTCAATAAAATCAGGATCTTTAAGAATTCTGTTAATAAGGCTTTGTTTACACCTGTATTTCCTGTCCATGGCATGATGTGTAGTCCTATAGCCCATAAGTTTACGGATTTGTTTAACATCGGACTTTTTGAAATGCAACCTTAATATCTTCTGACAATCCGTGCTCAAAGCGCTCAGGTGCCGTTCCACTACATCTAATAATCTGTTTTGGTCCAGGGGAACAGGTTCGGGTTCGCAGACCATATCTTCAGGTTTCTCGTACCTGAAGTTTTGCTTTTCGGCCGATTTCAGTTCCTGTAACCAGAGTTTGTGGCTTATAGAATATATGTATGTGCTGAATTTGCAGGAGAGGTATAATCCTTCCGAGCTGATCTTTCTGTAAATAATCAGCATGGCGTCCTGGAATACATCCTTCGCATCATCATCCCTTCCTCCCATGTTGACCACCATTTTTTCAATCATAGGATACCATTCACTATAGACAAAGCTTAACACATTGTGATCTTCATTTCGAATTCCCTCGATGATCTCTTTGTCGGTGAATTTTTTCATAGACGAAAAGTGTAGCGGGACAGATCATTTCTAGTGTCAAATTACTAAAAAATTCATTATTCTCCTAATTGTCAGAACCTTTTCTGTGAATTTGACTTTATCTTTTACACAATCATATCAGATCAGGATCGGTGCTTCCGCTGCTGAAAACGTTTCCGTAAAATGCAGGTTGCTGTTTTTGAAATGGTCGACTCTTGGAGACGGTAATAAATAGAATATCAGGATTTTCTGTGGTTATTCAGACTTAAAATCTGTAATTTTCCATGGCAGACCTAATTAAACCAGGGCACATGAAAGAAGAATTCACCGGTTTGGGACGTCTTTTAGCCTATAGTGCCGGGATGGCCGGATGGTCAATACTGATGAATACGATATCGGTGATGATCATATATTTCTACCTGCCTCCGGACAATTCCGGGTTACCGGTTTTGATTCCTAATAAAGGTATTTTGGGCATTTTCACGATGTTTTCGTTAATCCTGGCTTCCGGGCGGTTGATTGATGCCGTAACTGATCCGCTGATAGCCTGGTTTAGTGACCGTACCCGTTCGAAAAGGGGCAGGAGGATCCCGTTTATGATGATAGCGGTTGTTCCTTCGGTTGTTTTCTGTGTTTTATTATTTTTCCCGCTGCAGCAGACCGAAAGTACGATGAACTATATGTGGTTGTTCGTCATGCAAAGTCTGTTTTATATATTTCTGACCATGTACATTGTGCCTTTTAATGCATTAATGCCTGAACTTGCCCGCGATAAAGAAAAAAAGCTCCGGTTGTCAACCCTGCTTTCTTTCATGTTTGTGGCTGGTATTATCATCGCCTCCCAGATTCCTCAGATCGCCACAAGTATTGATAAACGGTTTTCTTTCAAAGATCCACAGGAGAGTTACCAGCTGGCCATATTAATTGTTGTTTTGATCGGCATGTGCTGCATGATGATGCCTTTGTTTGTTGTTGATGAAAACAAATATTGTAATCCTGTTGCATCGCGAATAAACCTCTTCAGAAGTTTGCATAAGAGTTTCTCTAACAGGCGATTCATGATTTTTCTGGCGGCCGACGCATCGTTTTTCATCACACTCGCTCTGGTATCAAGCGGGATACTATATTATGTAAGCGTATTACTGGGTTTGCCGGAGAAGCTGGGGTCGTTCGCAATGGCTATGATGATCCTGTTGTCGTTACTTTTTTATCCTGCCGTAATACGACTGGCTTCGCGGTATGGAAAGAAGCGCCTGATCATACTGTCCTTCCTGATTTTTTCTCTTCTGTTCCTGTTTATCTCCGGTATGGGAAAATACGGTTTGTCCGCTGAATTCCAGCTTTATCTTATAGGGGCAATCGCTTCTTTTCCCGTAGCCGTTCTAGGCATATTGCCTTATGCTCTGGTAGCAGAAATGGCTGATGAGGATGCTGCAAAATCGGGAGAGAAAACAGAAGGGATGTATTTTGCTATTCGCACCTTTGCCGACAAGTTGGGACAGACACTCGGAGTTATGGGCTTTGCTATTTGTACCCTTTTTGGACGAGATCCCGGTAATGATATGGGAATCCGTTTAAGTGCATGGGCGGGATTTGCTGTTTGTGTGCTGGCTGCAGCGATTTTTACAAAGTTTAGGGAATAAAAAAAAGGCAGATATAAAAGTCTGCCTTTGAGTAGTTCTAGTTAGTACGAGAAAAAAGGAGAATCGATCAATCACAGTAAATATAGAAGTAATTTAAATATAAACCAATTTTATGTTAAAAAAATTTAACATTTGGGATTTACCACCTCTGATTGCAGGTACCCTGATATTCATAGATGGTAAATCTCAATTTTTCAGTTCATTCAAGTGATACGTACACACTTTAAGGGGGGTATAACCAGGTGCCGGGTAGGGGTATTCTTCATGTAGTCGTACCTTTCCAAACAAATGATGCTTTTTTAGGTGTTGTGACGAATTTGGCATCGGTCAGGTGAAAGACCTCCCATTTTTTGTCTCCATCCAATACCCTCAGCAGGTAAATTGCCCCTGGATTAGTCAGAGCACAACGACGGTTTTGCAAAATACAGTCTGCCTCAGGATTTAGATGTAAAGGCCGATGACATAAATGAGATGTGCAAGCGCCCCTCTTCGATATAAACATAGCTGCGGTCGTTGTTCGACCATACAACCGGGGCTCCTAACTCGCGCATATCGTTTATGTAATCGTAAATACTTCTTACGGAGATCCCCAGTTTTACTGCTAATTCCGACGGTGTACCTGTGGTTCTCGTGTAGACCAGGAAGTCTATCCGCTTAAGCCTGTTGATAAAAGTTATGATTGCCATAGAAACATCTCTTTACTCTTAATCGGAAAAGGAGGCAAATCTCGGATGGAAAACAGGAGAAAAATTGATTGGTTGGTGGAAATATCAGGAACTGATTGCAGTAGTCAGGCTTACAGTGGTACCCTGGCCTGGTGTTGATTTAATGTTGAGGCTGGCGTCCAGGTTATGGGCAAATTCATTGATGAGTGAAAGACCCAGCCCGGTTCCCTTTTCATGTTGTGTTCCGGTTGTTGAGTAATGGATTTCAGAACTGAGGATGTCATTTGTTTTTAAAGGGTCAAAGCCAATTCCGGTATCATGGATTGAAATAACAAGTTTCCCATTGGTTCTGACGGCCTCAAATTTAATATCACCACCGGCCTCGGTAAATTTGAGGGAGTTTGAGATGAGATTACGGAAAATGGTATCATAGATGTTCGTATCCCCTGTGATCAAAAAGTTCAGGGGGACATCGTTAATAAGGTTGACTCCCTTGCCTTTCGCAATGATCTGGTAAAGTGAAAAATTGTCATTGATCCGTTTGTGGAGGTCGAATTCCACGGGCTGAATTCTGATCCCGGAGGTTTGAGTCCGAACCCAGAAAAGGATGTTGCTTATCAGCAGGCTGATGCGTTCAACAGAATCGAAGACTTCCTGCAGGAAACGTTTTTTATCCGGGTCGGACAGTTGGTCGAACCGGTTGATCAGCAATTCAACAAAGCCCCGTGTTGCACTTACCGGGTTGCGCAGATCGTGTGAGATTATGGTCAGGAACTGGTCTTTACCCTGGTTTATCTTTTCCAGCTCAGTCTGCGATTTAACCAGTTCTCTATTTTTCTGAATGAGAAGAAGCCTTTGCTTTTCGATCTCTTCATTTTGAGAAGAAAGAATGGCGTTTTTCCTCCGGCTGGTTCTGAGCCCGAGGAAGATAAGGATGAGGATAATCAGGAGCGAGAGTGTGCCGACAATATAAATATTACGGTTATTGATCTTCTCTTTTCGCAGATCAGCAATTTGCTGCATCCTTTTTTCTTCGCGATACCGGGCTTCGAGTTTGGCAATATTCTCACCGCTTTCCTGGTTAAAGATGCTATCCTTTAGAGCCAGTCTTTTTTCCATCGTTTTATAGGCAGCTGGGAAATCGGAAAGTTGTGAATAATAGTCTGTCTTTAATTTGTTGGCCAGGTCGAGCAGCTTTAATGATCCGATTTGCCCGGCCATGAGCATGCCCGAGTCGAGGAATGGTTCAGCCGTATGAGGCTCCGATTTTTTAAGAAATAGCTCGCCAAGTTTAAGGTAACACTCTGCAATACCGAGCCTGTCGCCGGCTTCCATAGCCCTGGTCAGCGACTCGTCGAGGAAGAGCCTGGCGGCTTCCGTCGAATCGTTTTGCAGATAGATATTCCCGATATTGAACAAGGCTATTCCCTGGTAAAATTTAGAACCCAGGCTGGCAGATATTTTGAGACTCCTGTTAAAATACACCAGGGCACTGTCGTATTTATTTTGCATTAACAGCAGGTCCCCAATGTTATTGGAGGTAATGGCAGCCACCAGTCTGAAATCGTTTTTATCGGCCATGTTATACGATCTTGAATAGTATTCACGGGCCTTTGTATAATCATTGACAGACTGGTATACGTTCCCGATATTGTTTAGGGAGGAGGCAATATCGCGGTA
>DASQZK010000615.1:0-4383 GCA_035638735.1 Bacteroidales bacterium | reverse complement strand
CGGCCTTGACCAGGACATGATGCAGAAAAACCTGAGTTGCCGGAATATCCGCGATGCCAGGAAAAACATGTACTGGATGAGCATTGCCCTGGTGCCGGTAAACCTGTTGTTTCTGTCATTAGGGGCCCTGCTCTTTATCTTTGCACAGCGTAACGGGATTAATATCCCGAAACAAACCGATAACCTGTTTCCGCTCATTGCTACGGGCGGATACCTCGGCACTCCCGTGGCTGTCCTGTTTATTATTGGCCTGGTGGCAGCCGCTTATTCAAGCGCCGATTCAGCCCTTACGGCCCTCACCACTTCGTTTACCGTTGATATTCTCGATGCTGAAAAAATGCCGCCGGAGAAATTGCGAAAAACGCGCATGAGAGTCCATATCGGCATCTCCCTGCTGGTGATGACCGTCATCCTGATCTTTAAAGCTATCAATGACGAAAATGTGATCAGTGCCATCTATACCGTGGCCGGTTATACTTATGGTCCATTGCTCGGACTTTTCAGTTTTGGCCTGCTCACAAAGAGAAAGGTTGTTGATCATCTTGTACCGTTGATCGCCGTCGCCTCTCCGGTTATGACCTATATCATAAACCATTACTCAGAACGCCTGCTATGGGGTTATAAGTTCGGCTTTGAACTGTTGATCTTAAACGGCCTGATAACCTTTATGGGACTCGTTATTATTTCAGCTTCCAACAAAACATCGATTTGCAACAATACCGAGTCCAAACAAAACCAAGCCTGACCAAGCCTAATCCACCTGCCTCTTATTTATTTACCAGGTAAATCTCCTCCAGGATTTCGCGGTATTTTTCTGCTACAACTTTACGTTTAAGCTTAAGGGTAGGGGACATTTCGCCCGATTGGGGGCTCCATTCTTCTACAACCAGCCTGAAGCGTTTAATCTGTTCGGTCTGGCCGAGTCTTTTATTCATCTCGTTTACTTCACGCTGAAAACGGGCAATTACGATGGGATTGAAAATTAGTTCCTTGTTATCGCGGTACTTAATGTTGTGTCTGCCTGCCCAGTTATGGAGAAATTCGTAATTCGGGGAGATAAGCGCACTGGCAAACTTCTCATTTTCGCCCACTACCATAAGGTTTTCGATAAAGAATGATTCTTTGAACATGTTTTCGATAACCTGGGGTGCGATATACTTGCCACTGTTGAGTTTGAAAATTTCTTTTTTCCTGTCGGTGATCTTCAGGTACTTATTATCGATCAGGATACCGATGTCGCCGGTATGGAGCCAGCCGTCTTCATCAATAACTTCGGCGGTTAGTTCCGGGGCTTTGTAATAGCCAAGCATAACATTAGGTCCTTTGCACAGGATTTCTCCATCGTCCGCGATTTTTATCTCGACGTTTTCGAGTGCCGGGCCAACGGTGCCGAACATCAGTTCGAAGGTTGTCAGATTGTTCACGGCGATTACCGGTGATGTTTCGGTAAGGCCGTAACCTTCGATTACTTTGATGCCTGCGGCCCAGAAAATATGTTCAAGGCGGGGCTGAAGGGCCGCACCACCCGACACGATGATCTGCAGCTTGTTCCCAAGTCCTGCTCTCCATTTGCTGAAGACCAGCTTATCGGCCACCCGGAGCTGAAGGTTATACAAGGTTGAATTGCCGTGGGGGTTATATTTTAAGCCGAGATTCACGGCCCAGAAAAAGATCCGTTTCTGTACGGCGGGCAGGTCTTTGCCTTTTCCGATAATAATATCGTATATCCGCTCCAGCAGCCTGGGTACGGAGTTGAAAATATCGGGCTTTACATCATTGACATCATTGATGATGGTCCCCATACTCTCGGCATAATAAATACTCATCCCTTTGTACTGAAAATGGTAATTCACCATTCTCTCATATACATGGCTCAGTGGGAGAAATGAGAGTACGGTATGATTATGGCCGAGCGCATGAGCCTTTGATGTAGATACAAAATTCGTCACAAGATTTTTGTGCGACAACATGACACCCTTGGGGAAGCCTGTCGTTCCCGAGGTGTATATCACGGTGGCCATATCGTCGGGAGTAATGTTCTGTTTTACTTTTTTGAGCGTGTCACGATATGTTTCTGCGTGTTCTTTCCCGGCCCTGATGATTTCCATCCAGTTTTTCTCACCTAAAACCTCATTAAAGGTGTAAATGTCACGAATGGACGATGCGTTTTCAACTACCGGCCGGAGTTTTTCCAACAGTAACTTGTCAGAAACAATGACAATCGCCGGCTCACAATGATTCAGAATAAAATCATAATCTTCCCGGCTAATGGTGGGGTAGATAGGGACGTGAACCATGCCGGCCTGGCTTAAGCCCATATCGACCATATTCCATTCGGGCCGGTTATTTGTTATGGTTGCCACCATGTCGCCTTTTTTCAGCCCAAGAGCCATAAGCCCGTAACTGAAAAAATTAGAGAAGTCAATATAATCCATGGTGGAATATTTTTGCCAGGAGCCATTGTACTTGCCGGCCAGGGCAACCTCCATTGAGCCATAGCGTTCCCTGTACCTCTCCAGGAGGTCGAAAGTTCGTGTTACGTCCATTGTCGTTTTCTGAGTTAGTCGTTTCAAATATAATGAAAAGGCTGATATTTTTTAAAAGCGCATTTTTTTGTGTTCAGGCTGTCAATGATGAGATAAGAATTATTATTTGTCTGCCGTTTGCACTATTTTTACAAAAAAAACAAAACATGAAATCATTAGTGTTCACGATTCTCCTGGCATGTACTGTGCCGGCTTTTGTTATTTCGCAGGATATGCCGGCTTACAGGCTTTATAATTCAAAGGGAAAAGAGGTTAAATGGAGCAAGATGCTTGATGATCTTTCTTCCTCCGACGTAGTTTTCTTTGGCGAGCAACATAACGATCCTGTTGCACACTGGCTTGAGCTCCAGCTTATGAAAGACCTGTTCGTTGCTCGCGACAGCCAGATGGTAGCCGGAGCGGAAATGTTTGAACGTGACAACCAGGTCATCGTGGATGAATTTTTGGAAGGCATGTTCGATGATTCAAAATTTGAGGAAGATGCAAGGTTGTGGAATAATTATGAAACCGATTACAGGCCATTGCTCGATTATGCGAAAGAAAACGGCATATATTTCGTTGCCACGAATGTGCCCCGCCGCTATGCCAGTATGGTTTTCATGGGTGGTTTTGAAGCACTGAATGATTTGTCGGACCGGGCAAAGGAATTTATAGCGCCCTTGCCTGTCGCGTATGATCCTGAAGTTGGCTCCTACAAGAATATGATGGGAATGGGAATGGGACATGGCTCGTCGGAGAATCTGCCCAAAGCCCAGGCTCTTAAAGATGCCACCATGGCCTATTCCATTTCACAGAACCTGAAGCCGGGTTACCTGTTCCTGCATTTCAACGGTGAATACCACTCGCAGAACAAAGAAGGGATACTGTGGTATCTTAACCGGTATAACCCCGGTCTGGATATTAAAACCGTGTCGGCCGTTTTTCAGAAAGACATTGACAACATAGATGACGATAATGTATCGAAAGCTGATTACATTATTGTGGTTCCGGAAGACATGACCAGGACGTATTAGACCTAACTTGCAGAGGCCTGCCCGGAGGCAGGTCTCTGCCATTCAATGCTGCACAGACCCGATACGCGCACCTCCGTCAGTTATGGGATGCAAATACTCCCGGTTATTGAATCTCCGTCACCAATTTTTTCACCTTATCGACAGCCGACTGCAATCCGCCGGGATTTTTTCCGCCTGCAGTGGCAAAGAAAGGTTGTCCGCCGCCTCCGCCCTGGATTTCGGCGGCACATTCCCTTATCAGTTTGGAGGCGTTAAGGCCTTTTTCACTCACAAGTTTATCGGAGATCATAATGCTCAGGTTCGCTTTACCGCTGATATTGGCTCCCAGGACGAGGAAAAGGTTGTCGATTTCACCTTTAAGCTGGAAGGCAAGGTCGCGCAGTGAGCTGCCATTCTCGACGTTCACCACGGCACCGATAAACATGAAGTCACCAACGTTCTCGATACTATTCTTTAACTGTTTCTTGATGCTTCCCAGTTTTTCTTTTTCCAGTTCTTCGAGGCGTTGTCCGAGTTCATTCTTCTCGATCATCAATTTTTCAACAGCATCGACGATGTTTTTCCCTGGTGCCAGAATATTTTCGAGCGTAGCCAGGGTATCAGTCTGCCTGAAAATATAATCCTCTGCTTTTTCTCCTGTTACAGCCTCAATGCGCCGTATACCGGCAGCAATGGCACTTTCGCGTGTAATTTTAAAGAAGCCGATCTGGCCGGTGGCTTCTACATGCGTTCCCCCGCACAGTTCAACTGAATCACCGAAACGGATGATCCTTACCTTATCGCCGTATTTCTCCCCAAAAAGAGCCATGGCGCCCATTTCGCGC
>DASQZK010000614.1:0-3978 GCA_035638735.1 Bacteroidales bacterium | reverse complement strand
TTACACGGCCCGGGATGTCCACATACGCCGGTTTGCCCTTGGAATATTAATAGGGTTCATCACCTATTGCATCCACGGCTTTCTTAATAATTTCCTCGATACCGATAAGGCCTCCGCGCTTTTCTGGGGATTTGCGGCTATCCTGGTTGCCATGGATATTTTTCACCGGGAGTCGGCAGATAAACATCCCGGAGACCGGATTCTGTCATCAGCGATACCTAAACCGGATGATGTCGACTGATTTGCGGTTGGTCCCCATTCAGCCTTGTCCATGCTCTTCCCGGCCTTTATTTCATAATTAAAAATGCTGCCTGCCTTGTGTCCGGATGATACCAATTTATCCGGTAGCCCAATGAACGTCCAACAAACACCTGTGCTTCCTTCCCAACAGTCAGGTTGAGATGTGCAAGAAAGCGTTGTGTAATATATACACACGAAATGTATAATTATTACACAATTGAGTGTAATCCTGAACCCTGAAGGATCGGAAATCTATGATAAAGGGAGAAAATTCAATATATAGTGTTCATTGGGTCTATTCACCGGAGAAAGAAAGACCGAGGATAGAGATATCGTCGAATATGGATGCACTGCCTTCTTCGATGCGCTGCAGGCGGATAATTTCATTGATATTTTCGTTGATACTTCCGCTGTTGGAGATTTCCTGTTCGATAAATGTTGTGCCGAATTCGACGCCTTCATCTTCGATAAGTTCCACCAGGCCGTCGGTGTAGAGGAGCATTTTGGAGGGACCGGTGATGTCAAAGGCGTCTTTATTGATGAAGGGCAGTTTTTCGAGCATCCCCATACCGACACTCCCACTCGTGAGCTGTATAAGCTTCTTTTTCTGTACGTTGTAAAGCAGGGGGGGGTTATGTCCGGCGTTAATATATTCCAGTCGGTGTGTTGAATAGGTATAACGGGCCAGGAAAAGGGTGATAAATTTTTCCCCTTTGGCACTTTGCATTACCCTGTCGTTCAGTTTTATGACGATATCTTCCAGCTCACGGCCATGGTTAAAAAGGGCTCTCAGGTTAGCCTGGAAATTGGACATGAGGATGGCTGCTGAAATACCTTTACCCGATACGTCGGCAATACAGAAGCCAACCTGGTCGTCTGACAGCTCGACCACATCGTAGTAATCGCCGCCGACTTCGAAATGGGGGTGGTAAAAAGCTCTGAACCCGAGATGTTTATTACTTGGCAGTTTATCCTCTTCCGGGATGAGCATGGTCTGCATTTTGGATGCCAGTTCAAGTTCTCTCTGGATAGCCACCTGGCGAAGGTTTTCGTTATACAGGCGGATATTTTCAATAGCGACAATCAGGATGTTCGAGATGGTTTGAATAAAGCGCAAATGTTTAATGATAGGGCTCATTCCTTCACTCTCCTCATCAATGTCGCCGATAAGCACAAAGGCAATGGGGTTGTCTTTGTGAAATACAGGGATGATAATATCCACTTCGTCGCTGATCTTTTCCGGTAAGACACTTGAAGGGGAGATTTCACGAATGGTGAGCAGTTTTTTATCAATGCCATCTTCGCAGGCTAAGCTGTCGTCAAAGCCGGAGTTCAATATACATTCCCAGCCCGCATTCAGTTTGAAGATTATGATTTTGCCGATTTGGAGTTCTTCCTTGAGAATTTTCTCATATTTATGCAGGAGTTCGGTAACCGGGAGGTTCTCATTGATAGCCAATGTTATTTCAAGCAGGGAGTTAAGCTTGAATGTTGACATCTTGAGACGTCGGCTTTTAGATGTTGACTTGTCCGGCATAAAAAAAATCCTTATCTAAGTAAGGGTAAAGATAAGGATTTTTATTGTTGTGGCTGACGAAGACAGGACCTATTCTTTTACTCTTTCGGAGTAGGACCTGTCGCGGGTGTCGACCTTAAGCTTGTCGCCGGTATTGACGAAGATAGGGACCATGATCTCTGCGCCGGTTTCCAGTGTTGCCGGTTTGAGGGCGGTACTTGACGAAGTGTCTCCTTTTACACCTGGTTCTGAATAAGTGACCTCGAGAACGACAAAAGGTGGCAATTCAACGGAGAGCGGGGTTTCAGTATCGGCATGATAGACGATTTCGACTTCCTGTCCTTCCTTGTATAAATCGGCGTTTTCTACCATCTCTTTTTCGATGGAGATTTGTTCAAAGGTTTCGAGATGCATAAAGTGAAACCCAAGATCGTCGGTATACAGGAACTGGTAAGGTCTTCTTTCAACCCTGGCAGTAGTTACTTTGACTCCGGCATTAAACGTGTTCTCGATAACTTTTCCAGTGGTCAGACTTTTCAGCTTTGTCCTGACAAAAGCGCCACCTTTTCCCGGCTTCACGTGTTGAAACTGTACGATAGTGTAAAGGTCGTTATTAAATTCGATGCATAATCCATTTTTGAAATCAGAGGTGGTTGCCATAATCTGTTTTTTTTGAGAAACTTAGCTTATTGAAAAGAGAGCGTAAAATAAGCGAAATTATTTCGGGATTGCAACACAAATTTTAGCGGACAGGTCCAATAAGGCCCGTATGAAAAGGGAGGGTGTGTGGCGGTGGGTGAAGAGCTTTGCGGAGGCGTGAACGCCGATGGTTATTGAAGGTTGCGGATAGTGAATTTGGGATGCATTTATTCGACTCCGGCCCACGAACGCCTTCGACTCCGGCCACTACTCTTGATCAGACAACTTTTCCGGTTTCGGTTTTGCAGCATTGCGACTTCCGACACCCGACACCCGACACCCGACATCTCTCAACCTAATACTTCAATCCCGAATATTCGATAAGGTCGCACTTGATGGAACCGACTTTAAGGTCGAAGCTGACCCTGATTGGGACACGGTTACTGTCATCGGAGAGCCAGATGGTCATGTCGTCCTCGTCGTTAAAGATACGGCCGGGTTCAACGAAAGGTACGAGCTTGATGCAACGGTATGTGCCCATTCTGGTTTTGATGACTTCACGACCTCTGTAGCGCATGTCGAAAGGGAAGATCTCGTTATCGAAAAAGGTATTGATTTTTATGATGTCACCATTTTTCATGTTGTCGAAATCGCGGTTTCTGATATAATAAAAGACCGAGACCATGTCTCTGATATCGGGTGGAACGTCAAAAACTTTATTATCGACATTCGTGACCTTGAGGTCGGCATGGTTGTAATAGACGATGTTGAATTTGGTATATTTCCCTTCCCTGATATTGCGTATTGATTTATAGGGAAGCAGGGTATACGGATCGAAGTATGACTGGTACTCGTCTCTTACCTTGTAGAGTTTGTCGGCCAGTCCGGTTGATTTAGCGAGCATTTTGCTGTGGTAAACCGGTTTTCCGTCGAGGTAAGCTTCCTCCAGTTGAGCGTCGATGTAACCCCCGTCGAGAGGTCCGTAGTAGATAACAAACCGGAGCTTTTCACCTGACTTGAAATTATTCTGATTGCTCTGTGCGTTTAGTGATAGGGGCAGAAGCAGAATTAAGCATGTAGCGAGTAAGACCCTCATAAGTGTATTTTTTCCCTTGTACTTCAAATAGTGTGCCTCTGTCAGAAGATTTTATTTTTTGGAATGGTAGCGATAAAGTCTTTCAGGTAGAAAGGTTCGAAATAGGCGACGTCTTCGAACTGTTTCCGGTTGAACCTGTCGAAGGTTATCCCTGCCATGTGAGCGGCAGAAATGGTATATCCGGTATCGATGATGGCATTGTCATGGGTAAGGACATCCCGGCATTTTTCAGCTCCGTCGCCGAAAAAAATGATATTGTTTTGACGAAGAAGGTCAGCGTAGCTGTTTTCGTCCACGATATCGGCATGAACATCGCGGACCTGTTTCATCTCCGGGTTGAACAACTGGGTATAGACTTCCATTCTCCTGGCATCGATCATGGGACAGAGGAGGGTATGAGTGCCGGTGATGTTTTTCCTGTTAAGGGCGAGGTAACCGGCCGCCATAATTTCGAGTGTTCCTGCCGCGATGAGCGGGATAGAAAGGG
>DASQZK010000613.1:0-5878 GCA_035638735.1 Bacteroidales bacterium | reverse complement strand
GAACGTTTTTACAGGGACGAATACTAGATCTCCTTATCCTTCATGCCAGGCAAACCGGGAAAGCCTTCCGTGATTGTTTGTCACAAAGATATTCCGTGCAATGGCTTGTCGTTGCCTCCCGTCACATACAGGATTCTTTATTACGTGACTGCGTACAGCGCTGAAGATCCGGATGCACGGGGCTGTCTCTGAAGGCCCGGCCAAAAAGAGGATGGCCCGGGTAACAGGATAGGCGTTGAAAACCAGTGACCATTGACAAAGAGTACCATTGATCAATGTCATTTCAATACGATCTTGTCAATAACTTCTTTCCCCGCCTTCTCGTTGAGCCGTCTGACCATCTCATCTCTGATCATCATCAGCTCATTGCGTACAATAGAGGAATTGAGATGAACAAAGAGTGTCCGGTCTTTAATGTACAGGTTCTTTGTAGTACGTGCCACTGCCCTTCCCAGCAGTTCTTCCCAGCTGTTAATTAACCTGTTTTCTTCAAGTTTCCCTTCAAGGCCCTGTTCTTTCAAAAGGGCAGAGATTATCTCCGAGATATTTACTGTTTTGCTTCTTCTCATGCCAGTTCCTTTATGTCCTGGTTTTCCAGGATTCCGAACATCTTATGTTCGATGTTTATGCGTTCCAAAATGTTTTTCATCCGTTGTTCCGCGGTATCGGTGATGAATATCTGGCCGAAATTATTTTCCGATACCAGCCTGATGATCTGTTCTACCCTGCCGGCATCAAATTTATCGAAAATATCGTCGAGCAGCAGTATTGGGGTGATGCCGGAAACCTGCCTGATAAATTCAAACTTCCCGAGTTTAAGAGCTACCTGGTAAGTCTTTTGTTGTCCTTGCGAGCCGACCTTTCTGAGCGAAAAGCCGTCGAGCAGCATCTCAAGATCGTCGCGGTGCACGCCAACCGTGGTATACTGCAATATCGTATCCTTTCTGAGGGCCTCCTTCAACAAGCCCTGCATGTTGTTTTGGAGGAGCTGACTTTCGTATTTAAGCCCCGTTTTCTCTACCCCGCCGGAGATATAGGTGTAAAAATTTGAAAACACCGGGACCAGTTCAGTTACAAAATCGTTACGTTTATTGAACACCGACTGTCCATAGCCGGCGAGTTGTTGGTTGTATACCTCGAGCATGTCAGAATCGGTAGGGGCCTTTCCGTCAAGAGTTTTCAGATGCTTATTTCGCTGGGTGAGAATGCGGTTATAACTCATGACATCTTCAAGGTAAGCCTTATCGTACTGAGAAATGACACCGTTCATGAATTTACGCCGTTCGTCTCCGCCGTCGAGGATAAGACTGCTGTCGGAAGGCGAAATCATTACCAGCGGAATGAGCCCGATATGGTCGGAAAGCCTGGGATAGTCTTTCTTATTTCGCCTGAACTGTTTGCGTTTATTTCGCTGGATACCGCAATAGATACTCTCCGTTTTTTCCTTCCTTTCGAAATCGCCCTGGATGACGCTAAACTCCTGATCGTGCATGATATTCTGACTGTCGACCGGGTTAAAGTAACTTTTACACAGAGCCAGGTAATGGATGGCATCAAGGAGGTTCGTTTTGCCAACGCCGTTATTACCGACAAAGCAGTTTATCCTGCTGCTGAAATCAAGTTCAGCCTGGGCGTAGTTTTTGAAGTTTACTACAGAAAGGTTCTTGAGGTACATATCCTGATTTTTCTCGAAACAAATTTACAAAAATACTGCGGGCCGTAAACAACATCTTAAAATCCTTTATTTCTTTTTATCATTTGCTGGTAATTAACAAAAAACGATTACATTTGCGTTTGTTTAAAAAAACTGTATAAATCAAGTATTGAGATATGGCTAAAAAAGCTAATCAGGCACAGCATCACGACAACCTTGAAGGGATTGAAATAGCCCTGACCCGTACTGAGCAATTTATTGAAGATAATTCAAAACCAATTTCTTACGTCATTCTGGCTATCGTGGCTCTTGTGCTGATTTTTATCGGCGTTAAACGGTGGTATTATAATCCGCTCGAGAAAGAAGCTTCACAACAAATGTTTATGGCAGAACGGTTTTTCGACCGCGATTCGTTCAACCTGGCCCTGAATGGCTATGGAACTTATCCGGGATTCCTTCAGATCGTTGATGATTACGGAATTACCAAATCTGCAAATTTGGCCCAGTACTACGCCGGTATCTGCTATCTTAACATGGGTGATTTTAATAACGCTGTTGATTATCTCGAAGATTTCAATACCAGCGATCTCCTGGTCGGCTCGGCCAAATACAGCAGCCTGGGCGATGCCTACGTTGAGCTGGGCGATCTGAAGAATGCGGTTAGCGCCTACAGCAAAGGCATTGACAAATTCCCGAACGATTTTACCAGTCCCATAATGCTTAAAAAAGAAGGCATCGTTTACGAACAGATGGGAGAATACAAGAAAGCTGTCCTGGCCTATGAAACCATTAAAAAGGATTATTCCGATTCGAATGAGGGCAAGGATATTGCCAAGTACATCGACCGGGCCAAACAGGAAATAAAAGACTAATAACGATCTTCCTCCTCACACAAAAACAGAGCAGAGGGTATCTGAAAAGTCTTTATGAAAATGGAAGCTCTTTCAAATTGAAAGTAGTGACACTCCAAAAACGACTAATGATCGCTTTAAGTGAGGTATTCAAAATCCCCTTCCTGGGGATTTAATCTTTATACACAAATAAATGTCTTTTAGTTAAGAAAAGGAAACGGGATTTCCCGGTCCTGGCGCTCTCTTCATTGAAATGATCGGTGCATTCCCGTTGGAAGCCTCAAAAAGGGGTTGAGTGTAATGATTCGGGGGTTTATTTAATGGTGATATTGCAGGATTTCCGAGCAATTTGATGATATCTGTTTTTTGTTTGAGATAGACATTGAGACACCATCTGTTACGCATGTATTGAAGGAATTTTCTCAAATACAAGCAAGTTTTTCCGCTCTTCCCGTCCCCGGTTTCCCGATTCCGGTCTCCATTTCCTCCTCTCAGTCACTCACTCCATCTCCTTCTGAAGCCCAACCATCTTAATAGCGGTTACCGCGGCCTCATCGCCCTTGTTACCATGTTTTCCGCCGGCGCGGTCTTTAGCCTGCTCCAGTGTTTTAGTGGTTAAAACACCAAAAACAAACGGCATATTATAGCTCATATTTAGATCGGTGATCCCTTTGGTGACGCTCTGGCAGATAAAATCGAAATGAGGTGTTTCGCCCTGGATTACACATCCCAGGCATATCACGGCGTCCACATTTGTGTATTCTGCCATAAACTGAGCGCCAAGTGTCAGCTCAAAGCTTCCAGGTACCCATTTAACATGGATATTTTCCTCTTTAACCTTCAAATTTGAAAGGGTTTTTAATGCCCCCTCGAGTAATGCTCCGGTAATATCAACATTCCATTCCGATACCACGATGCCAAATTTCATATCGGTTGCCTCAGGCAATGCTTCGGCGTTAAACAATGATAAATTTTTAAGATCAGTAGCCATAATCGATTTCCGTTAAAACAACATAAAAAACAACATTCAGGGTAGAACAAAGCCAAACCCGACATTGTTGATAGCGATCATAAAAAAACCGGCCTATTGTGAAACCGGGCAAAAAAATAGATAAAACGACCCGGTCTGCCAGCCGGAATGCTGGGAGACCGGGTCATTTCAGCTCATCACTATTTCTTTGGAAGATTATACCCTCTTTGTTTAGCCATATCTTCGAGGCGTTTTTGAAAGCCCGACTTTTTAGAAACTTTTGCTTTCTTGGAATGAAGCTTCCTTCTGAGTGCATCTTCATCCACGAACTGCTTGAACAGCACATTCTGGCCAATGGTGATAAGGTTGGCAAGGAAATAATAATATGTCAGACCGGCGGAGAAGTTATTCAGGATAACCATAAACATGACGGGCATCACATACATCATTCCCTTCATACCGGGCATCTGTGACTCGGCACCGGTGGTACTGCTGTTCATCTTCATCGACAGGATGGTTGAGACGGTCATGAGCAGGGTAAACAAACTCACATGATCGCCATACATGGGAATGGTGAAGGGCAGGTGCATGATAGAGTCGTAGGTTGACAGGTCATGCGCCCACAGGAAGGACTGTTGCCTGAGCTCAATGGATGTCGGAAAAAACCGGAACATCGCATAAAGTATAGGCATCTGGAACACCATAGGTAAACAACCACCCATGGGGTTCACCCCTGCTTTCTTATACAGGGCCATGGTTGCCTGCTGCCGTTCCATGGCTTTATCCTTAGGTATTTTCGCGTTTATCTCTTCTATCTCCGGTTTAAGTACCCGCATCTTGGCCTGCGACATATAGGACTTGTAGGTCAGGGGCAACAGGGCCAGTTTAATAATCAGGGTCAGCAGCAAAATAATGATACCGTAGTTACTGATGAACCGGTTCAGGAAATTAAAGATGGGGATAATCACCCAGGCGTTGATCCAACGAATAATGGATCCCCCGATGGTGACAAGGTCCTGGAGATGGAAACCGATACGTTTAAGTGCCTTGAAGTTATTGGGACCGAAATAGAAATGCATCGGCATCAGGAAATCGTCGGTACGATCATAGGGAATGGCCAGTTCAGAGGAGAACTTAGCCAGGTTTTTGTGTGGCTCGGGGAGTCTTTCGTAGGCCATATAGCCGCCCTCGAATGCACTTTTATCGGCTATCAGTACCGATGAAAAGAACTGGTCTTTATAGGCAACCCAATGGATCTTGGTGGTTTCGTTCACATCCTGGAGTTCCTTCTTCGACCTGAGCTTAAACTTCTCCACATCGCCCTGGTAGTACCTGTAATACAGACTTGAGTAATTCTGTTCATTTTGCCGGTTTTGTTCCTGCTGTGGCGATTTGAACATCCAGTTCAGCTGGACGTTGTCGGTACGATGTTCTTCCATGCCCTTCATCCTAAGGTCAACGTCCATAAGGTAACGGTCGGGATGAAGCGTATAGGTGTACTCGATGTATGCCCCGGCCGAATCAACCGGAAGACGCATTTGCAGTGTTACCGGACCATTTTTGGCGTACATGTCATTACTTCCTTTAACCTTGTCAAAATAAAGGTTGTTGGTCGCAATGCTCCGGCCCTCGGAGAAAAACTGGAGGCCGAAGACGGTTGAATCGCCATCGAACAGCAACAGCGGTAATGAATCGTATGTCTGATAGTTCTTGAGTTGCACCGAATAAGGACGTCCGCCTTTACTCGAAATGGTGAGTTTGAGATTGTCGTTCTCAAGAACGTAGAATTTCTCTTTGCCTTCTGTACGCGGAGCAAAGATGCCCAAATCCTCCTGGACATCCTGTTTGGCTTTTTTTGCTACTGCCGGGGCAGCCGAATCGGCTTCCTCAGCTTCCTGCGTCTGCAGTTCCTTCTGTTGCTCAATCATCTGTTCCGTCTGCACCTGTTTCAGAGAGTCAGCCCTTCTCTTCTGGGCTTCCATCTCAACTTTTGAAGGTTTCATCAGGACGCTGTAGCCAATGAGAATAACGGCAATTATAACAATACCTATTACTGAGTTCCTGTCCATTATGTATCGCTTGATATTTTTATGATTTCCTGTCTGCCTTATTTTCCCTGTAACCCAGGGCTGCTTTGATGAAATTCACGAACAGCGGGTGAGGTTTGAGCACTGAGCTGCGGTATTCGGGGTGAAACTGAACACCGACAAACCAGGGATGCCCCTTCAATTCCATGATCTCCACCAATCCGCTGTCGGGATTCATGCCCGATGGCACCATACCTGCCTTTTCAAAATCCTCCAGGAAGTCGTTATTGAATTCGTAACGGTGACGATGCCTCTCGCGTATATGTTCTTCGTGATATATTTTGTAAGCAAGGCTGTCCTTTTTAATAATATCGCA
>DASQZK010000612.1:0-3869 GCA_035638735.1 Bacteroidales bacterium | reverse complement strand
TCAAACCCGATCAGGTTGCATAATCGTTGTAAACTGACCGGAAGACCTAAAGGATACATGAGGCAGTTTGGGGTTAGCAGGATTGTTTTCAGGGAAATGGCTTCCTCAGGACTTATTCCTGGCGTTAAAAAAGCAAGTTGGTAATAAAGAGATAAATAATTAAAGAGATGACAGATCCTATTGCAGATTATCTTACCCGTATCAGGAATGCCGTGATGGCAAAACACCGGGTTGTTGAAATACCTGCTTCAAACCTGAAGAAGGATATGACCAGGATCCTTTTCGATAAGGGTTATATTCTGAATTATAAGTTTGAGGAATCAGGCCCCCAGGGTAATATCAAAATAGCCCTGAAATACCATCCTGAAACCAAAGTTCCGGCAATCAAAAGCATTGAAAGAGCCAGTAGGCCCGGCCTCAGAAGGTATGCCAACCATAAGGAACTCCCCAGAGTGCTTAACGGACTCGGAGTGGCTATTATATCAACCTCCCGTGGTGTTATGACCGATAAGGAAGCCCGTGAAAACAATGTGGGTGGTGAGGTTTTATGTTACGTATATTAAAAAGAATTAGAAATGTCTAGGATTGGATTATTACCCATAGAGATCCCGCAAGGCGTTACTGTCAGTGTCGACAAAACCAATGTTGTGACGGTAAAGGGAGCGAAAGGTGAACTTCAGCAGGAGGTCAATACCGATATCACCATTAAAGTGGAAGATAGCAGCATTGAACTAGCGAGGCCCACTGAACAAAAACGTCATAAAGCAATGCACGGACTGTACCGTTCCCTGATCTATAATATGATTCATGGTGTGTCGGAAGGCTACGTCATCAAACAGGAGCTTGTAGGTGTCGGCTACCGGGCTGAAACCAAAGGGCAGATCCTCGAACTCAGCCTCGGCTATTCACACGACATCTATTTTAGAATACCCGATGAAATAACTGTTGAGGCTGTCACCGAAAGACGAAGTAATCCGGTAATTACCCTTACCAGTGCCGACAAACAGCTTATCGGGCAGGTAGCGGCCAAGATCAGATCATTCAGACCACCCGAACCATATAAAGGCAAAGGTATCCGGTTTGTTGGTGAACAACTCAGAAGAAAAGCCGGTAAGTCTGCTAGTGTTTAATAGATAAATTAATATAACCATGGCTTTAACCAAGCGTGAAAGAAGGTTCAGGATAAAGAAAAGAATTCGTACCACCATTACAGGAAACGAATTGAAACCGCGTATGTCGGTATACAGAAGCAACAAGCAGATTTATGTTCAGATTATCAATGACGGATCGGGGGAAACACTGATTTCAGCATCCTCCAACGTGAAGGATATCGCAGAGAAGACTGAAATTAATAAATCGGAACAGGCTAAACTTGTTGGTAAACTAATCGCTGAAAAAGCCCTTGAGAAAGGGATAAAAGAAGTTATTTTTGACAGAAACGGTTATCTGTACCATGGCAGAGTGAAAAGTCTTGCAGACGCTGCCAGGGAAAACGGACTCAAATTTTAAAACGAAACTATGTCTACGAGTATCAGGAAAGTTAAGACAACCGATCTTGAATTAAAAGATAGGCTTGTAAGTATACAGAGGGTGACCAAAGTTACCAAAGGTGGTCGAACCTTCAGCTTCTCGGCTATTGTCGTTGTCGGCAATGAAGACGGTATTGTTGGTTACGGGCTTGGTAAAGCCAATGAAGTAACCACGGCTATTGCCAAAGGAGTCGAAGATGCCAAGAAGAACCTTATCAGGGTTCCGGTGTTGAGTGGTACCATCCCGCATGAACAATTAGCAAAGTATGGCGGAGCCGTTGTGTTCATGAAGCCGGCCTCCTCAGGTACTGGTGTTAAAGCCGGTGGTGCAATGCGCGCCGTACTCGAAAGCGTTGGTATCAAAGACGTACTGGCCAAATCAAAAGGTTCCTCTAACCCTCATAACCTCGTGAAAGCTACTTTTAATGCTCTGCTTGAACTCAGAGACGCATACACCGTAGCCCAGCACAGGGGAGTTACTCTTGACAAAGTGTTTAACGGATAAAAGTTCAGTCAAAAATGGCAAAGATAAAAATCACCCAGGTGAAAAGTAAAATCGGGAGTACTCAAAGGCAGAAGAAAACCCTTGAGGCTCTTGGCCTGAAGAAGATGCATCACAATGTTGAAGTGGAAGCTACCCCACAAATTCTGGGTATGGTGAACAAGGTGTCACATCTCCTGAAAGTAGAGAAATTATAAAAGAGTCGTTAACCTATTTATTTATAAAGAAATGGATTTGAGTAACTTACAACCGACCAAGGGATCAACCAAAAGCAAAAAACGCATAGGTCGTGGCGAAGGCTCGGGTTATGGCGGTACGTCAACTAGAGGACATAAAGGTGCTCAGTCGAGGTCAGGCTACTCCAGGAAAGTCGGCTTTGAAGGAGGCCAGATGCCCCTGCAGAGAAGGTTGCCAAAATTTGGGTTTACCAATATTAACCGTAAAGAATATAAGGCGATTAATGTCAGCGTGCTGCAGAACCTTGCCGATAAGCTGAATGTTTCCGATATCGACGTTAGTACATTAAGAGAAGCCGGTCTTGTTTCCAAGAACGATTTCGTGAAAATACTCGGAGACGGTGAGCTTAGCAAAAAACTGAATGTTAAAGCTCATGCTTTCTCAGCTAAAGCCAAAGAGGTTATCGAAGCTGCACAGGGAAGCGTCGAAGTAATTAAATAATCCGGCTAAAATAAAGACCATCGAATGAGAGCGCTAATCGAAACCATTAAGAACATATATAAGATCGAAGACCTGAGGAACAGGATCCTTTATACCCTTGGTATATTATTGGTTTACAGGCTTGGAACAAAAGTCGTCCTCCCGGGAATCGATCCAACAGCACTTGAAGGGTTAAGAAACCAGACATCACAAGGTGTTATGGGTCTTCTGGATATGTTCAGCGGGGGAGCATTCTCGAATGCTTCTGTTTTCGGACTGGGAATCATGCCTTATATTTCTGCATCTATCATTGTGCAGCTGCTTGGTATCGCTGTACCATACTTCCAGAAATTACAGCGTGAAGGTGAAAGCGGACGTCGAAAGATTAACCAGATTACCCGTTATCTGACGTTGCTTATCCTGCTGCTCCAGGCTCCCGGCTATATTGCCAACCTGCATGCGCAGGCACCCGAAGCCTTTACCCCTGGCTTTTCCAGGGTAGGTGCGATGCTTATTCTCACCGCGGGAACGATGTTCGTTATGTGGCTCGGAGAAAAAATCACCGATAAAGGTATCGGGAATGGTATATCACTCATCATCATGATCGGGATTATTGCCAGGCTGCCCTTCGCACTTGTCGCGGAATTCGGTGGCCGGCTCGAACAGGGTGGCCTTGTTTCATTCCTTTTGGAAATCGTGGTATTGTTCTTTGTCTTTATGGGTACGATCCTTCTTGTGCAGGGTACCCGGCGTATCCCGGTTCAGTATGCCAAACGCATCGTGGGTAACAAACAATACGGCGGAGTACGCCAGTATATCCCTCTGAAAGTAAATGCCGCTGGTGTTATGCCTATCATTTTTGCACAGGCACTGGTAATGATCCCCTTAACCGTCGCCGGTTTCGCAAGTTCATCATCGGCATCAGGTTTCCTGGCTGCATTCTCGAATTTCCAGGGATTCTGGTATAATTTTGTATTGGCAGTTCTCATTATACTCTTTACGTATTTCTATACAGCCATCACCATTAACCCGGTGCAGATGGCTGAAGATATGAAGAAAAACGGCGGTTTTATCCCCGGCGTCAAACCAGGCAGAAAAACAGTGGAATTCCTCGATACCATTATGTCAAGGATTACCCTGCCCGGCTCCATTTTCCTGGCAATCATTGCTATCCTGCCCAC
>DASQZK010000611.1:0-6504 GCA_035638735.1 Bacteroidales bacterium | reverse complement strand
CCCGAACCGCCCGAAAAGTTACCCCAGCTTCCATAATGGGTGTTTCTTGATCCGCTCATCATCGACAGGGCCAGCCAGAAAGGGAGACCCCTGCCGACCGACGAGTAACGTCTGCGCCTCGAATTACCAAAGAATATGAAGAACAAGACCAGGAAGATCAGGAATCCGAAAGGGGCTCCACCCGAGGCGGTTTGTTTGCGGTACTGTGCGGCAGTAAATTTTCCCGAGAGCAGATTCATGATGACGGTTGTACCTTTATTGAGCCCTTCAAAATAATTGTTTTGCCGGAATGCCGGCAGCATTTCGTTTTCAATGATCCGCTTGGCAATGGCATCGGGTATATATTGTTCCAGGCCATATCCGACCTGAATAGAAACCTTATGATCGTTTGGATACAACAGGATAATGACACCGTTGTCCTTACCCTTCTGTCCGACGTTCCACTTTTCGCCTATCTCGGTGGCCATCATGTTGACAGGCACCATGCCGTGTTCGTTCATGAGGACGATAAAGATCTGTGTGCTGGTAGAATCCTGGTAGGCCATCAGTTTCTTGTTGAGCTTCATCTCCTCGTTTGCCCTGAGCAGGTTCGGGTAATCGTTTACCCATGCGTAGGGTTTGTCGGGAATGTTATCATCATCGGCCCCAAAAGCATGAACATGTGTTGCTACAAGCATGGTTATGACGATGAGGAGTATGTTACGCATTGATCCTGTTTTTATTGATATAAACGATGGTAATGTCATTTTTGGTATTTTCATTTTAGACTGAATGTCTTTCATGGAACCTGGAAAGAAGACGTACTAGCTTTTACCGAATGATATCTCGTCGGAAAGCTCGTTAACGTCATCCTCCTGGTAGGGGAAGTGGGCTTTTAGTTGCTCGCCTGTCATAATAATACCTTCACATAAGCCGCTGACGAAATCGCCCTGGCGGAAATGCGACCCCATTTTTTCCTTAATGGTGTCCCAGAAATTGGCCGGTACCTTGCTGTTGATGCCGGCATCGCCGAGAATGGCAAATTTCTGGCTGTTAACAGCCAGATAGAAGAGCACCCCGTTGCGCAGGGCTGTTTTATGTATCTCCAGCTTTTCAAAAATGTAAGAAGCCCTGTCGAGGACATCTCCTTTCAGGTCGCCTTCAAGATGAATCCGGATCTCCCCCGAGGTGTTCATCTCTGCTTCTTCGATGGCTTTGACAATTTTCTCTTTTTCTTCCGAGCTGAAGAATTTATCAGGGTTCATAATACGGAGGTTTTAAAATTCTACTTTAGGCGCTTCTTCGGCACCTTCACTGGCAGCGAAATAGCCTTTCTTATCGAAACCAAAAACGGACGCATACAGGTTTCCGGGAAATGTTCTGATCGTGTTATTGTAAATCATCACGGCATCGTTGAAGCGTTTTCGTTCCACAGCGATCCTGTTTTCCGTTCCCTCGAGCTGGGCCTGCAATTCAAGGAAGTTCTGGTTGGCTTTTAGTTCCGGGTAACGTTCCACAACAACCATAAGCCTGGAAAGTGCGGAGGTCAGCTGGCCCTGGGCGGCTTCAAACTGGTTGACAGCTTGCGGTGACAGCTTGTCTGCGTTTACGTTGACACTTGTGGCTTTGGCCCTGGCTTCGATAACCTGGGTAAGGGTCGATTTTTCAAAGTTCGCCACGCCTTTAACTGTTGAAACGAGGTTGGGAATAAGGTCGGCACGGCGCTGGTATACGTTTTCAACCTGTGCCCAGCTCTGGTTCACCTTTTCATCTTTTTTCACCAGTTTGTTATAACGGCCCACACCGAAGATAACCAGGATGACCAGTACAACGATAACGATAACGGAATTACTCGGTTTTTTCATACACAGTGACATTTAAGGTTAGGACAAAGGTATCAATTAGAATGATATTACAGAGTTCTGTTGTGTCAAATAGTGTACCTTACCGGAAAAGGTGACGTTTTGTCGCGATGGTCGGCAGGGTGTATGCTCATACTGCAAAAATGAGACGGCGATATGTTATTAAAAACCTTTCCTGAACAGGTAAAATTCTAATTTTGTAAAAAAAACGGGCGACCATGAAAAAAGAAATGTTCAAGCAGCAGATATCAGAAGGTATTCCGGCAGTTCTGCCCCCCACAAAAGCGTATGACCCGGGAGTGAACCATGCGCCACCGCGCAAAAACAGTCTGACTACCGTTGAGAAGAGGCTGGCCCTGCGCAATGCGCTGAGGTATTTCGACCCGTCTATGCATCAGGAATTGGCGCCCGAGTTCAAGGATGAACTCGAGAACTACGGTCGTATATATATGTACCGCCTGCGTCCCGATTACGAAATCTCGGCCCGCAGCATTAACGACTTCCCTCACCATTCCCCCCAGGCCGCAGCCATCATGCTTATGCTCAGCAATAATCTCGATAATGCCGTGGCGCAGCATCCTCACGAGCTGATTACTTATGGTGGCAATGGGGCCGTATTTCAAAACTGGGCTCAGTACCGTTTAACGATGAAGTACCTTGCCGGGATGTCCGACGAGCAGACGCTGGTGTTATACTCCGGTCATCCCATGGGGTTGTTTCCTTCCCACAAGGAGGCACCACGCGTGGTGATTACCAATGGAATGGTAGTGCCGAATTATTCTTCGAGAGACGACTACGAGCGGTTCAATGCGCTGGGCGTGTCGCAGTATGGTCAGATGACGGCCGGTTCGTTCATGTATATCGGTCCCCAGGGCATTGTACACGGCACCACTATTACGGTGCTGAATGCCGGACGGAGGATTAGCGGGGAGACGACAGGCGATCTCTCGGGGAAGGTTTATGTTACCTCCGGGCTGGGTGGTATGTCGGGGGCACAGCCGAAAGCTGTTGTGATAGCCAAAGGTGTATGCGTTATTGCGGAGGTGAATCCAAAGGCCATTGAAACAAGGCATAAGCAGGGCTGGGTCGATGAGGTGTATGAGAGTCTTGACGCGCTTATTCCACGCATGCTTCATGCCAGGGCTGAAAAGGAAGCCGTGTCGCTGGCCTATCACGGTAACGTGGTCGATTTATGGGAGCGGCTGGACCGCGATAACATAGATGTTGATCTGGGATCCGACCAGACGTCATTGCATAATCCTTTTGCCGGTGGGTATTACCCGGCTGGGTTAAGTTTTGAAGAATCGAACCGGATGATGGTTGAACAACCCGACCTTTTTCGCGAGAAGGTGCAAGCATCACTTCGACGCCAGGTAGAAGCTATAAACCGACTGGGTGAGCGCGGTATGTATTTCTGGGATTACGGCAACGCCTTTCTCCTTGAGTCGGGCAGGGCAGGGGCCGATATTTTCAATGAGCAGGGTAACTACCGGTACCCGTCTTACGTACAGGATATCATGGGGCCGCTGTTCTTTGATTATGGCTTCGGCCCGTTCAGGTGGGTATGTACATCGTCCGATCCTGCCGATCTTGAGAGAACAGACAAAATCGCAGCCGGGGTGCTGGAAGAGATTGCCGAGACTGCCCCCCGGGAGATCAGGGGCCAGCTGGAAGACAATATCCACTGGATTAAAGAAGCCGGGAGGAATAACCTGGTAGTTGGGTCGCAGGCCAGAATACTCTATGCCGATTGTGAAGGCAGGACAAAGATTGCCAGGGCATTTAACAAAGCTGTCCGCGACGGCCAAATTAAGGAACCGGTGGTACTGGGTCGCGATCACCATGATGTGTCGGGTACCGATTCACCCTTCAGGGAAACGTCGAATATATACGACGGTTCACAGTTTACTGCTGACATGGCTGTACAGAACGTGATTGGCGATGCCTTTCGCGGGGCTACCTGGGTGTCGCTTCATAATGGTGGCGGTGTTGGTTGGGGAGAAGTGATCAACGGTGGTTTTGGCATGGTTCTGGATGGGAGCGAAGATGCCGACAGGCGTCTCGGGATGATGCTGCACTGGGATGTGAATAACGGCATTGCCCGCCGTAGCTGGGCAAGGAACGAGGGGGCCTTGTTTGCCATACGCCGTGAGATGGAAAAAACACCCGGCTTACAGGTGACACTGCCTCATTTTGCGGACGACAAACTGATTCATAATTTATATAAGGATGAAAGCTAAAATTTTTCTCTTAATGGCGATTGGTGTTGCTGTTTTGTTGATGCAGGCCTGTGAAGAAGATCCGCTGGGGATATTTTCTGACGACCCGCGTGACGGCCTTACCGGCGAGTGGAAAGTGGAAGAGAACTCCTCTTTATTCAAAAAAGGAACAGGCGGGTTTTATACAGTGAATATAAGCAAGGAGGATTCTGATACCGTTACGTTATATGTTAATAATTTTTATGAGCTGGGAATAAGCCAAAACGTGAAAGTCACCCTTAACGGAAGGAACATTGATATTCCTGAACAAACGGTCAAGGGTTATACCATTAAGGGCTATGGCCTGACATCATTTGATTTTTCGAAAATAGACTGGTCGTATACCGTCCTTCTTGATACCGGCGACAGGGATGATGTAACGGCAACCTATACCCGTCCCCAGCGTTAATCGCCGAACATCAGGCTGTAAGGTCGGTTAATTTCGTCAGATAGTTCATTAAGACTGATACTCCTGCTTTTACGGAAAAACTCTTTCCCTTCGAAATAGACCAGCAGGGTCGGAATACTGAAAATCCGGAACTGACCTGCCAGCAATGGCGACTGTTCAATATTTACATAATAGAGCTTAAAGCGGGGAAACTCTGTTTTGACCAGCTCCGCGACTTTTGGTCGTAACACCTTGCAGACATTGCAGGTGTCGGATGAGAAATAAAAGACGGAGGCTTCATTCCCCGTAATAGCCTCTTCAATTTCTGCCGGGGTGTATAACTGTTTGTATTCCATTGTTTAATAAATTCCTTGTGCCAGCATCACCAGTGCGCAATTGATCACAGTGTCGCTGCCTTGTTTTTGAGCCATCCTGAATAATTCCGGGTTGTAGGTACCCGGGTTAAAGATAATCCTGACAGGTTTTAACGACAGGATATAGTCGTAAAAATCCACCTGGTGATCCGGCCGCAGATACAGAGCCACGGTATGGATATCCTCCAGCGCCGGGGTACCGATGATGATATCCACGCCTGCTATGGATCCTTTTCTGAATCCAAGCGGCAGCACTTCTTCACCATGTCGCACCAGGCTCGCCACGAAGCGGTAGGAGAATCGTTCCGGATTGGGACTCGCCCCCAGGACCACCGTTTTTCTCGTTGTCATAAAATAAATGGACCGTAAAATTAGAGTAAACATTTCTGATTGCATTGATCTGCAGGCAAATACAAATTACCCGGCCGTGTTACAACCAGTGTTGAAAACTATATCTTTCCGTCGTTATTACCACTACTTTACCCAGGGATTTTTAATTATATTTATCTTTTCTAAACAAGCTTATGGACGGGACACCTGGAAAACATTTACTTCGGAAGGCACCTTCCGGCCTGGGGATCCTTCTGGCTATCGGACCATCGTTGGTATGGTGTTCGGAATACATTGGTAGCGGGGAAGTGATTCTTGCCACCCGTACCGGTGCGATTTTGGGCAGCGGCATTTTATGGGCTATCGTTGCCGGCATTGTCCTCAAGTTTTGGATAGGGATGAGTGGTGCGAGGTACACGGTGGCCACGGGCGAAGGGATGATTGACATGGTATCGCGTGTTCCGGGGCCAAAAAACTGGGGTGTATGGGTTATACTGGTTGCCCAGTTTCTGACGGCAGCCCTGGCTATTGGGTCGATTGCCTCGGCGGCGGGCATTTTTGTTGCCAACATATTTGGTATCAGCCGGCAGGCCGGGGGATGGATTATTACCATCCTTGCTTTTGTCATTGCCTGGAAAGGTGAGTTCAGGATACTGAAGATCATCATGAGCATTCTGGTGTTCGTGGTAATAGCAGGTGTTCTGAACGTGGCCTTAAGGGTGATGCCTTCTTTTGCACAACTCGTGGAAGGATTTTTAATGAAGGTCCCGGAGGTCCCGGCCTGGGCTGTCAGCCAAGGTGTTAATGAAAATGCCTGGTCCGAGATCCTTCCGCTTATAGGCTGGGGAGCAGGCGGTTTTGCCAGCCAGGTATGGTATACATACTGGGTTATTGGTGCCGGTTATGGCAACGCGAGGAAAGATGTGTATGGTATTCCTGCCGACACCAGGTATTTGAAGAATACCGGAACCGAGGATGCACATCGGTTAAAATCGTGGTTCAGGGTCGTATACAGCGATGCCACGCTCGCCATGATAATTGGCGTAGTGGTTACTGCCGGTTTTTTGTTTGCCGGTGCCGGGATATTACGACCGCTTGAATTAGCGCCCGGCAGCGAGAGACTGGCTGCCGAGTTGTCGGGTATTTTTGCAACCCGATGGGGAAAGGCCGGTGGCCTGCTTTTCATGATCGGTGGCCTTTCGGCCCTGTTTGCCACACAGATCGGTCAGCTTGCCGGCTGGCCGCGACTGCTGGCCGACAGTTTCCGGATATGTATTCCCGGGTTCACACAGATAAAATGGAAAACCCAGTTC
>DASQZK010000610.1:0-4344 GCA_035638735.1 Bacteroidales bacterium | reverse complement strand
CTGGGCAGGGGAACAGCTCCGTTGAAGTTGGGCGATGGCCGGATCGCTTTAGGCTACATTGATATTAGTCTGCTCGTTTATTTCGTCCTGTTTTATACACTAGCGATTATCAATCGCCGTGATTTTCGAAAACATCAGCGTTATATGGTTTCCACGGCTTTTGTGGTTATTCCGCCGGCTCTTGGACGGATTCCGTTCTTTTATATGTACCCCGGACATCTAAGCGCATGGAGAGCTGAATTTTATGCAGTGATTTTTATCGAGATCGTCGTCCTGATACTACTTTACAATGACTGGCGCAAGAAAAAAATGTACTTCGCTTACTGGTTCTCATTTTTGTTTTTCCTGCTTGTTTTGGTAACAGCCCAATTATCACTTTCATGGCATTGGTGGCTGGATATTTCCCGATTTTTGGCCGGTTAGGAATGAATAAAATCATACCAATCCTCAGAGAATTTCAAACCAATGGAGACTTACGTACGGAGGGTTTATTAAATAAAAAGAAAACAAATTTAGGGAGGGAAAAATAAATTATGGATGATAAAACTGTCTATAAAAAATCAAAACGTATTACACGAAATTTCAAAAGGATTAATAATTTGAATCGTGGCATAAAATGGTCGTTGCTTGCACTGTTCATGATACCCATGCCAGCACTGGCACAAAACGTTTTCAACGGCACATGGAAAGTTGATCCCGGCAGCTACAAAACCACCATGCAAGTAACCTTCACACTGAAGAATGGGGTTTACCGGGTTCAATCGACCGGACAACCGGCCTATCACATTAAGGCGGATGGGGATTTCCACAAAGTTTTGGGACAACCGGGTTTCGATGCTGAATCAGTCAGGATCATAAATGATCATACTGTTCAAACCACACGCGAGAAGAATGGCAAAAAGATTAGAAGCACCACTTTCTCTGTCAATCCGAATGGAAAGACCGGGACCTTTAGATTCAGCTCAGTTAATAATGGTCACACGTTCAAAGGTAAATCCATTCTAAAACGTGTTGCCGCAGGTCCGGCGGGGTCGCATGCTATTTCTGGTACGTGGCGTATGCAAAGAGCCGCCGGTTCCTCCTCGTGGACCATGACGTACAAGATTAATGGCAATGCTATCGATTTCCACAGTTCGACAGGAGCCTCTTATCAGGCAAAGCTGTATGGGACCGAAACAACAGTGGTCGGAGATGAACCCGGCGAAAAAATGTCTGTGGTGATGCTGGGTTCTCACAAACTTCGTGAAATCTACAGGGTAAAAGATAAGATTGGCAATGTGAGTGTAACCACTGTCGCCAAAGATGGCAAGACAGCGAAGGTTGTTGACCACAACCTGGATACCGGTAATACGATAACATTTACAATGACGAAGCAGTAGCTGTAATAAGAAACTGATTCGAATCATGGAAGGTAATAAACAGCAAACGGAGGTCAATAGTGAACATTAAGCCAATTCATCAATCATACAAACAATATTCGAAACATAGCGGAATGAAGAGAACCCGGTTAATTCCGGGTCTGTTTTTATGGGAAATTTTCCTGGTTTTTTTAACCGTATTCGTTTCACAATCAGCCTTTGCACAAAGCAATACCCCGTCTGATCATAATCAAACTGCAAAACCGGTAATGAAGATCAGTTCACCTCCGGTTGCCCCAATACTGCCGGTGATTGACACCCTTTATGGAAGGAAGATCGTCGATCCATACCGCTATATGGAAAACCTGAAGGACACGGCCGTGCAGCGCTGGTTCCGGCAGCAGAACGCCTACACGCGATCGGTGCTGGGCCGCATTCCCGGGCGGGACAGGCTGTTGGCGGACATCAAAAAATATGATAACTCAGTGCCGGCGATGGTAGAAAATATTGCACGAGTGCCGGACGATATATATTTCTATGAAAAGACGCTGCCCGGCCAGCAGGTGGCCAAATTGTATATGCAGCATGGACTGAGCGGAAAAGAACAACTGCTATTCGATCCGGGAAAATACGAGAAAAAGGGAGGATCGCAATGGGCAATAAGCTATTACGTGCCCTCTTTTGATGGACGGTATGTTGCCATTGGAATATCTCCGGGTGGATCAGAAAATGCTACGGTTCATGTTGTCGATACTAAAACGGGAAAGGAGACCGGCGATGTCATTCCACTTGTTTTAGGAAACATAGCCTGGAAACAAGACAGCCGTTCCTTCTTTTATACAAGGCGGTTAGATGTATCTCAAAAAAACAGATATGATAATTGCCAGGTTTATCTGCATGTTCTTGGTACCGACCCGAAAGGTGATCCGGATGTCTTTGGTAATAAGGTCACAACGAGCCCACAAATAAAGCCGTCGGATACGCCTTTAGTATCTGTAAAACAGAATTCTACCTATGCTTTCGGTTTATTAGAACACGGTACGCAGAATGCAGTGAGCTTGTATATTACACCTCTTTCATCTGTTGGTAAGGCACATAAATGGAAGAAGATATTTGGCGTAAACGACGATATCACTGACGTATCGATCCATGGCAACGATCTCTATCTCGTGACTTACAAGAACGCCCCTCATTTCAAAATCATCCATATTAACCTAAAACACCCAGATATGGGTCATGCCCAAACAGTAGTTCCACAAAGCGATCGCATTATTCATTATGCGTTGCCGGCCAAAGACGCCCTGTATGTAAACGAAACGGATGGCGTCGTCAGCAACCTTTTACGAGTGCCTTATGATGGCGGCCAGCCGAAAGAAATCAATCTTCCCTATAAGGGATCATTACCGTATGATGGGTCACCGCAGAATATGTGGTACGACCCTCGTATACCCGGAGTTTTGTTCGCTATGACTTCATGGACACGGGCAGCACAGATATATACGTATAATCCACAAACAAAGGAAGTCAAAAATACGCACCTGCAATCCCCGGGACCGTACGGTAATGCCAAAGACCTGGAAAGCCGGGAAGTAGAAGTCGAGAGCTATGACGGCGCCATGGTTCCACTTTCTATCATATACAAAAAAGGAATGAAGCTGGACGGTTCTAATCCGGTTATACTCTGGGGTTATGGAGCTTACGGATCTTCATATTATCCCTTCTATATTCCATTCCTTCATGCGTTATATGACAGAGGAGGTATATTAGCAGTTGCTCATATAAGAGGAGGCGGGGTTTATGGTGAGAAATGGCGTAAAGCCGGATATAAGCTAACTAAACCCAACACGTGGCGCGACTTTATTGCCTGTGCAAAATATTTAATCAAGCACAAATATACCTCTTCCTCTAAACTTGCTATAAGAGGAGGTAGCGCTGGAGGCATCACGGTTGGACGTGCAATGACCGAACAGCCTAATCTTTTTGCCGCGGTTATCGACATGGTAGGAGTCTCCAATCCGCTCCGTTTTGAATTCACACCGAATGGTCCATCGAATATCCCAGAATTTGGCAGCATTAAATCGCAAGCTGGTTTCGAGGACCTTTATGCCATGGACAGCTATCAGCACGTGCGCGACGGCGTAAAATATCCCGCAGTGCTGCTCACAACCGGCTGGAACGACCCGCGTGTTGCGCCCTGGCAGGCAGGAAAGATGGCGGCCCGGTTACAGGCGGCAACAGCCAGTGGCAAGCCGGTTTTGCTTCGGGTAGATTACAACGGCGGTCACGGCTATGGTTCCAGCAAGGAACAGCAAGAAACCGAAACTGCAACCGAATTTAGCTTTGCCTTCTGGCAAATGGGCATGCCGGGTTTCCAGCCACAAGAGTGAGTAGTTAGGATTTGGGTCAAAGCAATAAATTTTAAATCAACTATTCATCCAAGCACACTTTTATTCAAAATTATGAGTAATGAAAAAATTTAATCATTATAGCCAATTTTTTTTCTGGGCATTGATTTCTGTACTGCTGTATCAACCTGTACTTGGTCAGTCTACCGGAACGAAGGATAACCACCAATCAGGTTTGCATGAACCGCGTGGCGTGAAAGAAGCCTATGCCGCAGGAACCCGCTCCCGCGACGGTAAACCGGGCCCGCATTACTGGGAAAACCACGCCCGATACAAGATCACAATCACAGCCAAACCTCCTGATCGTACAATTAGGGGTTCTGAGCAAATCACATACTTCAATGAGAGTCCCGACATTCTACCGATGCTCATGATCAAATTGTTTCTGAATGTTCACCGTCCCACGGCAACACGGGGAACGCCAGGCGGGAACCATATGCCGGAGAATTACTTGAACTCTGGTATACATTCAGAAACAATTTAATCACGAGCATCGGTAGAATGTCGGGACTCTCATTGAAGTACGTGATTTGCTCGGAACCCCTAATTGTACGATCAGGAGGTTTGGCTGTGATTGTGAT
>DASQZK010000609.1:0-2572 GCA_035638735.1 Bacteroidales bacterium | reverse complement strand
TGTATTCTCTTTCGTCGTTCCGGTGTTCTTCCAGGGTAATACGCGCCCACTCCGGGATGTTGGCAAGTGTATCGTAATCTTCGTTATATAAACAGTAATTATCCGATAGTTCCCTGCGCACAATCAATTCTTCAAGGAACGAATCAGTGCCGGGATTCTTCTCATGAGTGCGGAGCACTTCCCGGGCAATCCGTTGTGCCGACATCTGCCCGAAATGAAGGTAAGGGGACAGATTGGAGGTCCCGTCCTCGTTGGGGTCATTCCTTTTTTCGGGATAATAGCGCAGTTTTTCGCTGATGAAATAATTCAACATGTCAAGGGCAGCATCTTCACCTGGATGTATCCAGTCAACAACCGGTACCTTACGGTCTACTTTGAGTGTTTTAAAGATGCTTGTCCAATCGGGTTGTTGAATCTTAAATTTGAATGTTTTTGGTTGAAGTTCCAGCTCGGGAAAGACCTCGAGAAATTCGGAAAGATGCTTGTGAATTTTGGGTCGTAATGTGTACGCACCATATTCCATTTTATTACTGGCAAACCGGGCCGGGACAATATTATGGGCATCGACTTCAACGAGGTTTATATTGAGCTGGTCGATGAGCTTTTCTTTCCATGAGCGTTTGATTTGCAGCGGATCAAAATCAGTGATAACATGGCTGATGTTGTGATCGTTGATAAAGCGGGAAAGCTTTTCAACCGGGTCGCCCTGCAGAAGATAAAACGGGATATTCAGCAGCTGGATGCTCTGTGCTGTCTCTCTCAGGCCTTCGAGCATAAAGGTGTAATGACGGATAGTGGCACCCGGAAAGTCGGAGGTAAGACAAAAAACGACGGCAAATTCGCCACCTGTTTGTTTTGCTACATCCCTGGCATGCAACAGTGCCCAATTATCGCGCAATCTCTGGTCCCTGCTCATCCAGTATATGACATTGCCCGGTTCACGTTGTGTCGTCTTCAGGTTTGTTATGCGTGCTGAATGGACCATATCACCTTAATGAATTTGGATTCTCATAAAATCATAATGAAAGTAATCATTTTTTCAATAGCAGTGACTTTTCAAGGTCATTATTCCTACCCCGCTCCGGAGAAGTACATGAAAACAGTATCCAATGGATTACGAAGAAGATAAACGTTTTTTGTGAACGTGTTGTTCAGACTGAAAATTTAAAATCAGTCTTTCAATAATCGATTGATCAGTTTCTTCTTCCGGAACTATTATCTTTGCACCTGCATGAAGAGAATGGTCCCTTTCGGGATTTTAATTTTAATTTTTAATCAAAAACTTAACCAAATGAATTACCTGAGATTTATCAGCCTTACTTTTTGTTTCCCATTCATGATGCTGTCCTGCAACAGGGCGCCGGAGGTAAACATCGTGGATAAAGGCGCTACCGAGCAAACAAAGAACCTTTATGCTCATCTGAAAGCATTGTCGAATGACCATATCTTATTTGGCCAGCAAGGGGCCCTTACTCAGGGTTATGGATGGTGGCGCCATCATGACAGTACCAGTACCAGCGATCTTTATGAGGTCAGTGGGCATTACCCGGCCCTCTATGGGTATGACTTCGGACGGGTTCAAAAGCGATACCTCGATATGGAGCGTAAAGTCATCCTTCAATCGTACCACAGGGGAGGCGTTATAACGTTCTCCCAGCATATGCAAAATCCGGCCTCAGGAAAAGGTCCCCGTGATACCACGCTTAACCTCGACGATATTCTTCCGGGGGGCTATGCACATAAAAACTTTACCGACATCCTCGATAAGGTGGGCAGCTTTGCTAAATCGCTGAAGACCCCCGACGGTACGTTGATACCTGTCATTTACAGGCCGTTCCATGAACATACAGGGAACTGGTTCTGGTGGGGTGAAGCTTTTAATACGCCCGACCAGTTTGTCTCTCTCTGGCGTTTTACGGTCCATTATTTAAGAGACAGCCTTAATGTGCATAATTTCCTGTATGCTTATTCCCCCGACACGGTTGAATCGGTGGCACATTATCTGGAGCGTTACCCGGGCGACGACTATGTGGATGTTCTGGGTATTGATATTTACCGCGATGTTGAATCGAACAACCTGCCGGCCTACCTGAAACGGATCAGGATGGTCGTCAACCTGGCTGAGAAGAAAAACAAAATTGCCGCACTGACAGAAACCGGCTATTCACGGCACGACATCACCGACTGGTGGACCGCCTTTCTCGGCCAGGTAGCCAAAGATCCGGTTGCTAAAAAGATCTCGTACCTGATGCTGTGGGCAAACTATCACGATGACCAGTACTATTCTATTTACCCGGGAAATGCCAGTGAACCCGATTTCCTCGAAATGATCAGGGATTCTACGTTCCTGTTTGAAGATGAATTACCCGATATGTATGCCCCTGTTAAGTAACTGACATCCTGACCACTATGATCCGGTAACCGTATTTCTGAGATCCCGTTCCGGTACCGTGCCGTTAAGTGTGTAATTATTACCCGTTTGTTGTATAATATTTACACACTTTGTCCGGGATGTTCATTCCCGGGATGAGTGAACGCAGAGGGTATGAACGGGACCTTTTTATGGCAGGAG
>DASQZK010000608.1:0-11708 GCA_035638735.1 Bacteroidales bacterium | reverse complement strand
AAAGGAAACCATCCCTGGCTGCTTTACGGACTTATCCTGCCATCCATTGCAGGGGCATTTTTGCTTCTTGTCTATACCATTGTTGAGCCTTATGTTGAGATCAAGATCCCCAGGATTTTACAGCCCACTCATTTACCTCCGGAAAGGCTTGAGCTCGTTGTCAAACAGGAGTTTAAGAAGATCGCCGTTTCGGTCGACTTTTCCGCTTCCGATAACCGGGCCATCAGCTATGCTCTGAATGAAGGCGGACCTGAGGGTGAATATTTTCTTGTACATATTGTGGAGTCGGCCGGGGCCCGTATGATGAAAGCGGAGATATACGACCGGGAAACAGAAGAGGACAGGTCTTTTCTGGACCGGTATTGCAAGCAGCTCGAAGAGCAGGGCTATAAGGCCACACCGGTGTTGGATTTCGGACTGGCCCGCAATGTCCTCCCCGAGGTGGCAAAGCGATTGGAAGCAGATCTGTTGGTGATGTCGTCACACAGGAAAGGATTCCTGCATCAGCTGATTAAAGGTACAACGATATCACAGGTCCAGAGGAAAATCAATATCCCGCTTATCATCCTGAAATAGAGTACTGATAGTTATATGCGTTCGGGGTCATCCACACGCCTGGGAGAATTGGTATTTCCGGTATTTAACGTCGAGGACGGTTCAAAAAGCAAGGCTTTTGTCTCTTGTATAGCCACCGGGCGGTGCTCCGTACCATGTGGAATGATGATCATTTCACCCGGTCCGAGCACTTCACGTTGTTCCCTGAACTCCATAATGAGTTGGCCCTCAATAACCAGGAACAACTCATCCTCCTCGCTATGACTGTGCCACACGAAAGGTCCCTTCATTTTTACGAGCCTGACCTGCTGACCGTTAAGCTCACCGGCAATTTTAGGACTCCAGTGATCTTCGAACAGATCAAATTTATTACTGAGATTGATCTTGGTGATTTTTTTTGTCATACGGTTAAAAATATTTTATTTCCACGATTCTTGAAGTAAATACTTGAAATATAAAGTCCTGAATAGGTCCATTGCAGTGGCGGCAACCCTGTTGAAACGAAAAAAATCCAGCCGGAATACCATCCTGGTAAAACTTATTTTTTTCCCATCTGTTATTAATTCTTTGAAAGCACCAATTAAACTAGTCAGATTGGGGGATTACGTAATTTATTTTTCTATTCAAGTGATAAATTTGTATTTTTCCATGAACTAAAATCGAAAAAATGGCCCATTTATTCGATGCTGTTAAAAGCTTTTTCTCAACAATGTTCCAGGCTTCTTCCTCTGAAGCGTACAATATTAATAACCTTTTTCTGCAATTTCTCTTACTTTCGGCAATAATTGTCTTTATTGTCACTGGTATGGTTGTGCTTGGCGGCTACCTTTACAGGAGTAAAGTGCGTCCGAAAGAACCACCCCAGCTCACAGGAAACCGGAAGCTCGAGTGGATTTGGACAATCATTCCTTTCCTTGCTGTCAGTTTGTTCTTCATTCTGACAGTAAAATCGATGCAACAGATCAACCGGCCTTACACCGAGGAGAATGATCCTGATATTGTGATTATTGCACACCAGTGGTGGTGGGATATGCGTTACCCGAAAGAGGGCATCATTACGGCGAACGAATTGCATATTCCCGTTGGCAGAAGGTTGCGCATGCGTATTGAATCGGCTGATGTGATCCATTCCTGGTGGGTACCTGCCCTTGGACGCAAAACGGATGCCGTGCCGGGAAGGTTGAATTACGGCTGGATTGAATCGGATACAGCCGGCATTTTTCATGGTGCCTGCAGCGAATATTGTGGCACCGAGCATGCGTGGATGCTCATACGGGTGGTGGCCGAATCGCCAGATGACTACCAGGCCTGGGTCGACAGCCAGAAAGTTGTTCCGGGCATACCCAAGTCTGTCGCAGGGCGTGACGGAGCCCTGCTGTTCCAGAAAAAAACCTGCGCTAACTGTCACGCCATCACCGGCACACCTGCCAGCGCTCATATCGGACCCGACCTGACGCATGTCGGTTCCAGGGAAACGCTGCTAAGCGGTATGATGATGAATACACCTGACAACATGAAAAAATGGTTGACCGATCCGCAAAAAGTCAAAATGGGGGCACACATGCCCGATTTTATGCTAACCGATAAAGAAATTAATGACCTAGAAACATACCTGGAGGGCCTAAAATGAAGCTAGCTATCCACATTCCTGAATCAAAAGAACCTCTGCCAAGTTTGCGAACCACCAACGGATTCCTGCAATGGATATCCACTGTCGATCATAAGCAAATTGGAATTATGTATTTATGGACGGCCATATTTTTCTTCCTGGTTGGATTTGCTGAAGCTCTCCTGATGCGCATTCAACTTGCCAGTCCGGAAAATACATTCCTCGATCCGGAAACCTACAACCAGATATTTTCCATGCACGGAACAACCATGATTTTCATGGTACTTACACCCATGCTCATAGGTTTTGCCACGTACTTCCTGCCGCTAATGATCGGTGCTAACGAGATGGCTTTTCCCAGGCTCAATGCATTCAGTTATTGGATGTTCCTCCTTGGTGGAATCATTCTGTATTTCAGCTTCCTCGCCGGGGGCGCACCTAATGTGGGCTGGTTTAGTTATGCCCCGTTGAGTGAAACTAACTACAGTTCGTCGCCGGGGGTCGACTACTGGGCCATCAGCCTTATCCTGATGGGTATCGGCACCATCGGGGCTGCGCTCAACTTTGTTGTGACAACCCTTACCATGCGGGCTAAGGGTCTTTCCCTTAATCGTCTGCCGCTCTTTGTGTGGATGATATTCGTGAACGCCTTCCTGATCCTGGCCGCCTTCCCGGTGTTGAACGCCGGCCTGGTGATGATCCTGATCGACAGAATGCTGAATGCTCACTTCTTCACAACCGGTACAGGGGGAAGCGCTATCATGTGGCAACACATGTTCTGGACCTTCGGACATCCGGAAGTCTATATCCTGGCTCTGCCGGCCTTCGGCATCGTATCTGAAGTCATCCCTGTGTTTTCGCGCAAACCGATTTTTGGTTATAGCTTTGTTGCAGCCTCAACAGTGGCCATAACCCTGCTTTCTTTCGGCGTTTGGGCTCACCACATGTTCGCCGTCGGACTGGGAACGACCTTTAATGCCTTCTTTGCCGCTACCAGTATGCTTATTGCAGTGCCTACAGGAATAAAAATTTTCAACTGGGCCGCTACCATGTGGGGAGGCTCGGTGCACTTTACCACCTCCATGCTTTTTGCACTGGCCCTGCTGATTGATTTTACGGTCGGTGGACTCAGCGGGGTGGGTTTCGCTATCGTGCCCGTCGACTGGCGTCTTACAGATACATACTTCGTTGTTGCCCATATCCATTATGTATTTATAGGAGCCTCTCTCACAGGCGGATTCGCCGGTGCCTATTACTGGTTCCCTAAAATTACAGGACGCATGCTTTCCGAGAAAATTGGGAAATGGCACTTCTGGCTATTTTTTATTGGCTTTAACGGGACATTTTTTGTGTTCCATTTCCTCGGCCTCCTCGGTATGCCACGGCGCGTCTTTACCTATCCGAACCTTCCTTATCTGGGCAAGGTAAACATGTTTTCAACGATCATGGCCTTCATTTTCGGCCTCTCCTTTTTCCTGTTCCTCTATAATATTTTCCGAAGCCTGCGAAAAGGAAAGAAAGCAGGCGATAATCCCTGGGGAGCATGGAATATGGAATGGCTGACCTCTTCACCTCCGCCACTGAAAAATTTTGAAGCCGTACCACTGGTGCGCAGCAGGCGACCTATCTGGGACCTTGAACATCCTGATAACCCAGACTGGAAAGAAAATAAACCCAACAAGGAGGAGAAGAAATGAAAAGTAAACTGATGATGAAAATCTTTATCGCCTCGGAGGCTTTCTTTTTCCTGGCTCTGATCATCTCGTATGTCGTATACAGCAGGCCCGGAGGCACACTCTCTTCCACGGCTAAATATCTCGATGTTACTAAAACAGCTATCTTCAGCGTATTGCTTTTTGCTAGTAGTGCTACCATGATCATGGCCGAGTCGAGGTTGAGAAAAGGAAAAAGAAAAGCTGTCCGGTTCTGGATTTTAGCTACCGTTGTGCTCGGCCTGGTTTTTCTTTTCGGACAGGGAACGGAATATTATCACCTCTATAACGAGAACGTAACGGTCTCCAGGGATGTATTCGGATCGGCCTTTTTTACCCTCACAGGCTTTCACGGCCTGCACGTACTGATAGGACTGATTGTCCTGTCGGTAATTACCTATATGTTCTTTTCCGGAAAATTTACCACCCTTGAGTCTTCTGCCCTCGACACTGCTTCAATTTACTGGCACTTCGTTGACGGGGTATGGGTGGTGGTTTTCTCAGTTGTATATTTAGGATCTTTATTATGACCATATTGAATATGTTACTTTCAGACTGGGTAATAAATGTCCCGGCAATAGTGATAACCATTTTACTGGTGGCCTTTCAGCTGTTCACCAGTCGATTTACATTCAAACATAACACCTCGCTTTATTATGCCGGTGTGCTTCTTTTTGTGCTGATGACCATGTCGCCAATCCAGGCACTCAGTCATTCGTACCTTTTCAGTGCTCACATGACGCAACATATTTTCTTCCTGCTGATAATCCCACCACTTCTCCTGGCGGGTACCGATGAAGATTTCCTCAGGCGAACATTCAGTCGGCCCCGGAGTTCCACAGCCGGAAAAATTCTTTTCTATCCGCTGGTAACCTGGATCCTTGGCATCGGATCAATGTGGATATGGCATATCCCGGTATTGTTTGAAGCCATGAAAGCTTCACAGGCACTTATGACCCTTCAGATCGTGTCGTTGCTTGTGCTTGGATATATCTTCATCTGGCCTGTGTATGCCCCCATAAAATTTATGAGGCTGACTCCGCCGGAAAGTGCACTCTACCTGTTCTCAGCATGCGTTGGATGTACCGTACTCGGCATTTTTATCACCTTCGCCCCCGTTGGGCTCTACACCTCATTTTTTACAGGCGGGAATGCTGCCGTCGAAGGAATGATTACCTCGGGCTGGGGCATTACACAATCGGTCGACCAGCAGATGGCCGGTCTTATCATGTGGGTTCCGGCCTGTATTATATATGTGACCAACATCATGATCAGCCTCGGCAAATGGTACATGGGTGGAGCTACCACTGAAGTAAAATAGTAACGTACGTTTTTAACATATCATACATTGAACGATTATGGATCTTACTGAACTCAAAAAACACCAGGACGAATACCCGTTGTCACCGGCCGACCCGGAAGTAATACCCGAACCAACATTCTGGCCCATCTTCACGGCCTTTGGCGTACTTCTGCTTTTCTGGGGCCTCATCACCTCGCTTATCCTATCTTTTGTTGGTGTTGTGGTACTGGCATTTTCGATTTCAGGCTGGATAAGTGATCTTAATAAAAGCTGACTTTAAACCAATACTATGAACAGACGCTCTTTCTTCATAAAAATCCTGCTCGGAATAAGTGCACTGGCCGCTGCTCTTATTGCTTTGCCCGTGGTGGGGGCACTCCTTGAACCGATTCTCAGAAAAAAAGTACAGGCATGGCGGCATGTTGGTAAAGTGGATGATTTTACCATTGGGAAAACGGTACTTGTCAAATACAGGGATGCTTCCATCCTGCCATGGACGGGGACGACTTCCAAAACAGCATCGTGGTTGCGCCGGGTAAGTGAAGACAAGTTCGAAGCTTTCTCGGTGAACTGCACCCACCTGGGCTGCCCGGTACGATGGGTGGCCGATGCCGAGCTTTTCCTCTGCCCGTGCCATGGCGGCGTTTATGGAAAAGACGGGGCAAAAAAGGCTGGCCCGCCACCTTTCGGACTACCCAAATATCCCGTAAGGATAAACCACGGAAAAGTAGAAATCCAGACAAGTCCAATCCCGATAACTAACCTCTAAGACTGCTTACTCATGAAAGGATTACGGAATTTTTGGAAATGGCTTGATGACAGGACAGGTATTACCGCAGCAATCAGTCCACTCATGGACCATCCTGTGCCCCCTAATGCCAAATGGATGTATGTCTTTGGCAGTGCCACCCTGTTTATGTTCATTGTACAGGTGGTCACTGGTGTGGGCCTTGCCCTGATCTACCAGCCTACCTCCGAAACAGCTTACCAGTCGCTGAAATATATTACCGACCAGGCACCCCTGGGAAGTATTCTCCGGGGTATCCATTTTTACGCTGCCTCTGCTATGATATTTTTGGTGGGTATTCACATGATTCGGGTATATCTTACCGCTTCGTTCAAGTATCCCCGCGAGATGAACTGGATAACCGGGCTGATACTTCTGTTGCTTACCCTGGGTATGGGCTTTACAGGGCAGTTACTACGTTGGGACAGCAATGGTGTGTGGTCGGCAATTGTCGGTGCCGAACAAGCCGGTCGCATTCCTGTCATTGGTACTTCAATAGCCCGGCTTTTTATTGGTGGCGATACCCTCGGAGGGGCTACATTGAGCCGCTTTTTTGCTTTCCATGTATTTCTTATCCCGGCCCTTATCTTTGGCTTGCTTGGTCTCCATCTCTACCTGGTCATTAAAAATGGTATTTCCGAACCCCCGGTGGCAGGCAAACTTGTAAAGCGCGCAACCTACCGCAAAGAATATGATGAACTGCTGGAGAAGAAGGGCGTTCCGTTCTGGCCCAATGCTGCCTGGCGTGATGCTGTTTTTGCCATTGCCGTGGTATTTGTTGTTTTTCTGCTTGCCGTCATCCTGGGGCCACCAGAGATAGGTACACCTCCCGATCCATCCAATATTCATTCAACACCAAGGCCCGACTGGTACTTTCTATGGGTGTTCGCCCTGTTCGCTCTGATGCCGCCACAGATTGAATCCTTTGTAATGGCTTTTGCACCGGTGGTGATCGGCGTCTTTCTTGTTCTGGTGCCTGTCATCTTCAACCAGGGAGAGAGAAGCCCTTTACGCCGGCCCTGGGCTATAGCTGTTGTTATCGCCATTATTACCATGGTCGGGGTTTTCTGGTACGAAGGGACTAAGTCACCATGGTCGCCTGATTTCAGCGCCAAACCCCTTACCAAAGCTGAAATAGGTGATGTGAGCCCTGAAGCTGAACATGGTGCAGCGTTGTTCTATTCCAAGGCATGCCTTTACTGCCATACCATCGGCAATGACGGAGGTGCCAGAGGGCCTGATCTTACCTTTGTAGCCGATCGTCTCACGCCTGAAGAAATGACAATCCGTATTATAAACGGCGGAGGTAACATGCCCCCGTTCGGACCAATGCTCAACGATAATGAACTGACCGACCTGGTGCAATTCCTCGAGACAAGAAAGCAGGAGAAATAAGGCGGTACTATTTATTCCATGATTTCGAACGCCGAACGGCATCATGCCATTTGGAGATAAGCCGTCTGGCTTCGTCACGGCTCATAGCGGGCTGAAAGATTGTATCGTCTTTGCGGTGTGCTGTTAATTCATCCATCGAAGTCCAGAACCCGGTAGACAGCCCCGCCAGGTAAGCGGCTCCTAAAGCGGTAGTCTCAATACTGGCTGGTCTGAACACGGGTATGCCCAGGATGTCGGATTGAAACTGCATCAGGAGGTTGTTGGCCGCAGCACCGCCATCGACACGCAAGCCGGTGACTTCCATCCCGGTATCCTTCTCCATGGCCCGTATCACATCCATAACCTGGTAGGCAATGCCTTCGAGAGCTGCACGTGCAATATGTCCCGCTTTTGTTCCCCTGTCAATCCCTGCAATGATACCCCTCGCATATTGATCCCAGTGTGGCGCACCCAGTCCGGTGAAGGCCGGAACAAAATAGATGTCACCGTTGTCACTTACCCCGGAAGCCAATGCCTCTACTTCCGATGATGAACGAATCATGTTCAGGCCGTCGCGAAGCCATTGCACCACCGCGCCAGCATTGAAAATGCTCCCCTCCAGGGCGTATACAGTGTCTTTCCCCATTTGCCAGCCAATAGAGGTTACCAGCTTGTTCTTAGAATGAAAAGGCTTGCTGCCCGTGTTTTTTAATATGAAACAGCCGGTGCCATACGTACTTTTTACCATCCCTTCTTCCAGACATAACTGGCCAAAAAGGGCCGACTGCTGATCACCGGCAATGCCACTGATGGGAACATGGCATCCGAAATGCGAAACGGACGTTTCCCCAATGATAGCCGAAGACGCATTTACGCCAGGTAGCATGCTCGCAGGAATATCGAAAAGCTCCAAAAGCTCCTTGTCCCAGCAGCCTTCGTTGATATTATAAAGCATAGTGCGACTGGCATTCGACGCATCGGTACTATGCCGCTGGCCACCAGTCAGCTTCCATACCAACCAGGAATCAACCGTGCCGAAAGCCAGTTCGCCGTTATCGGCCCTGCTTCGCACACCCACTACATGGTCAAGAATCCATTTTACCTTGGTGGCACTGAAATATGCATCAATGACAAGTCCGGTCTTTTGCTCTATCATCGGTTCATAACCCTGCACTTTCAATTTATCGCAGTATGCCGAGGTACGACGATCCTGCCATACAATGGCATTATATACAGGCAGACCTGTCCTTCGGTCCCATACCAGGACAGTCTCCCGCTGGTTGGTTATACCTATACCAGCCAGTTCCTTTCCCGATATGCCTGCTTTGGCCATGACTTCTGCCACTACCGCCATCTGCGACGACCATATCGCCGCCGGATCATGCTCTACCTGCCCGGGTTCCGGAAATAACTGGGAAAATTCCTGTTGCGCCTTGGCCCTGATGTTCGCCGAATGGTCGAAGAGCAGTGCCCGCGAACTCGTGGTGCCCTGGTCCAGGGCAAGGATATAGCGTTCCATCTCTGATGTTTTGTTGAAATTCAACGCTCTCAAACGAGAACGGAATAAAGGTAATGATTTATCAGCTACTGAAACCGGCTCATACCGGCGAACCCCCTTTTTCTATCGATGTAGTCACCCCTGTGAAAAACGGAAATGCCTGCTGCCCGCTTGACATGTTACGGTCATTTTTCACCGAAAAACTTTTTTTGTCATCACTATTTCAATTTTTCAGGCCTTCGTGGCGAACATTTAGCCGCAAAAATTGCTAATTGGTAGTACATCTCTTCTTTCTTTCCTGCTATGAAAAAGATTTTCTCTGTTATCTCCTCCACCCGGACTATGGCATTACTGCTGCTCATATTTGGGGTCAGCATCGCCACCGCCACATTTATCGAGAACGATTACGGAACCGACGCCGCCAGGAGTGTTGTCTATAATGCCGTCTGGTTTGAGCTGTTACTGACCCTGGGGGCCATTAATATTCTCGGGGTTACGATAGCTGCCAAAATGTACCAGCGGTCAAAACTGACGTTGCTGATATTTCACCTGGCATTTATCGTAATACTAATCGGAGCCGGCATTACCCGGTTTACGGGAACCGAAGGAGCTATGTATATACGGGAAGGGGAGACCTCCGATTCATTTCTTACCTCGGGAACATCCATGAGCGTGGCTTTGAACAGCGATGACGATACGTTGTATTATGAAACGCCAGTCTTGTTTTCTGATATCGCACCAAACCGGTTCAGGAAGAATTTTACCTTCAACGGCAAGCCTGTTACGATCAGACTTAAAGCGTTTCATGAGAAGGCAGAACAAGTGCTTGCGCAGGACGATCATGGAGGACCACACGCCCGGGTTGTCCTGGGCGGGCAAAACGGCCGTCAAACCCTGTTCGTTGCCCCGGGAGACAGTTTTAACCTGGGAAACTCGATGGCTCAATTCCGTGTAAAATTCGACAGTACCAGTGTGCACGGGCAAGTCAGCATTTTTATGAACGCCACCGGGTCGTTGTCGTTTGTCGCACCTTTCCCGGTTATCAGGACTGCAATGACTTCGGGAACAGCAGATACACTGACGGCCGGACGCATTCATCCCCTGTTACCGCTCACTCTTCACTATTTTCAAGGCAGCCCGCTCGTTCTCAGTCGTTACCTGCCTAAAAGTAAAGTGGATGTGAAAGCCGTTACAAGCAAAAAAGAACGGCTTCCGTCTGTCCTTCTACTGGAGGTCGGTATTGACGGAAAATACAGGGAAATGACCGTGACAGGAATTAAAGGGGAACAGGGAACACCGGCTGTAGCGGGCATAAACGGTACAAGCGTGTCGATAGGGTATGGCTCTGTGCGCCGAAAGCTGCCTTTTGCCATTCATCTCAACGATTTTATTATTGAACGTTATCCTGGCTCCGGAAGCCCATCGTGGTTTGAAAGCCGGGTGGAATTGATTGATATAAACAATGGTATCAGTCAGCCAAAACGGATCTATATGAATAATATTCTCAACTATAAAGGATATCGCCTTTACCAGTCATCTTACGATCCCGACGAACAGGGGTCGGTGTTGTCGGTTAATCATGATGGTTTGGGGACAGTGGTAACGTATTTCGGATACCTGTGCCTGGCCATCGGTTTTGTTTTAAGCCTGCTGAACAGAAACAGCCGGTTTGTGAAACGTTGGAATTCGGTTCCCGGGCCAGGCCGCCATACCAGGATTACGGTCATCATTGTTCTGCTTGGCTTTAGTGCAGCACCTTCTTATTCACTCGATACATCAGCCCTCCAGGGTGCTTCAGCTTATCAGAATGCCTATTCTATATCCGGCCGTCAGCCATTACCATTTATCGATCCCGGACTGGCACGTGAATTTGATACCGTACTTGTTCAGGACGTCGGGGGACGTATTGAGCCCATGAATACACTCTCTTCCGGGATTCTCAGAAAAGTCATCAGAAAAGAAACGTACAAAGGACAGACAGCCGGGCAAATCATACTGGGCATGCTGGCATTTCCACAATACTGGCTCAATGAACCCATGATCAGCGTTAATCATCCCGCCATTCAAAAGGCCCTTGGCATTTCGGGGAATTACGCTTCGTTCAACGATTTTTTCAGGGGAAATGGCTATGACGATTATATTTTTTCAAACGAGGTTGAAGAGGCATACCGTAAAAAACCGGCATACCGGACAAAATACGACAACGAACTGATGCGGGCCGATGAGCGATTGAACATCTGCAGTATGATCTATTCACAACGGGCTCTTAAAATATTTCCTTATGCCGGTGATGAAAACCATACCTGGTATTCTCCCGTAACTGCCGGAGGTGTCTTTACCACCGCCGATTCCATATTTGCCAAACATGTGATCGATTACCTGGTGGTGGAGATCAGGAAAGCAGAATCGGACCACCATTGGGATGTGCCGGTACAGCTGGTAAAAACCATTAAAACCTACCAGGAAAATAACGGGCAGGATGTTATTCCGCCGGCACGGCAAATAAAGGCAGAAATTGTATATAACAATTCCAACCTGTTTGTTCTGCTGATGCGCGTGTATATGATCACTGGTTTCATCCTCCTGCTGATCCAGTTTTTTCACATGTTCAGGCCCGGGTTCAACCTGAGGATGTTTACGGTTACGGCCTTTGTGATCATCTTATCAGCTTTCCTTGTCCATCTGGCCGGACTGGGCTTAAGATGGTACGTGTCGGGCCATGCACCATGGAGCAATGGTTATGAAGCTCTTACCTTTATTGCCTGGGCGACGGTTCTCTCGGGTCTTATCTTTTCGCGCAAATCGGGTATTACTTTAAGTGCGACAGCTATACTTGCGTCACTTATCCTTATGGTAGCACACCTGAGCTG